>JAQGLF010000133.1 GCA_028293025.1 Alphaproteobacteria bacterium | reverse complement strand
CGGCTTCGACTTCACCGACATCGCCTGGCTCGGCCGCGCCCGCGACATCAGCACCGCAGTCTCGGCCCGCGCGTTCCGCGACGTCCGCCAGGCGGCGGCGTCGCGCGCCACGCGCGGCTATGTCGGTTTCGGCGAGAATGCGCCGCCCCGGCTCGCCGCGGCATCGGAAAAAGCGGTGCAGAGCCTGCTCGGCGCGGGCGCGCCCTGCGGCTGGCCCGTCGCCGCCTGGGCGCGGCCGGTCTCGGCGGCGGAGCTTCGGGATGCGGCCGGCGTCATCGCGAGCCGGGGCGACAAGGGGGTCGAGATCGTCACCGGCGAGGCCTTCAACGACGAGGCGATCAAGCGCCGGCCCGATCTCGCCGACTACCGGATCCTGCATTTCGCGACGCACGGGCTGGTGACGGCGCCGCGGCCCGAATGCCCGGCGCGGCCGGCGCTGATGACCTCGTTCGGGGGCGCGGGCTCGGACGGCCTGCTCACCTTCGGCGAGATTTACGACCTGAGGATCGACGCCGACCTCGTCATCCTCTCCGCCTGCGACACCGCCGGCAGGGCCAGCCTCGCCGCCACCCGCGAGGCGGGCGTCGCGACCGGCGGCGGCGACGCGCTCGACGGGCTGGTGCGCGCCTTCGTCGGCGCCGGCGGACGCTCGATCATCGCCAGCCACTGGCCGGTGCCCGACGATTACGACGCCACCAACCGGCTGATCTCGGGCCTGTTCGCAGCTCCGCCCGGCACAGCGACGGCGACGGCGTTGCGGCGGACGGAAGAAACCCTGATGGCCGATCCGAAGACCTCCCATCCTTATTATTGGGCAGGCTTCGCGATCGTCGGCGACGGGGCCGCGCCGGTGCTTCGGAACTAGCTCAAGGGGTCCGTGCGGCCTGATCTGGATCAGTCCTTTTCGCACCCGGAACAAAGCCAAGCTTCTATGGTTAAGCCGTTTTCGGCATTCAGGGGCCGAGGGGAGCGGGTGCGCGTTGAACAAAGCGGCGATCTTGAGGGCAGCGGCCGCCGGAAGCGCGATCGTCCTCGCCTGCGCCGCTCAAGCCCAGCCGCCGCCGCCGCCGCCGCCGCCGCCGAACAACGGCACCGCACCCTCCTCCAGCGCACCGGCCCCTAGCGCACCGGCCTCCAGCACGGATAATTCGGGTCCGATCGTTCCCGACAGCCAGTTCCAGAAGGAGCTGCCGCCGCTCGACCCGGAGATCGGCAAGCCGCTCCCGCCGCTCGGCCCGATCGCACCGCCACCGGTGGCCGGCGCGACTGGCCCCGCCGTCCCGGGCGCGCTTCCTCCGGCCGATGTGCCCGCCGATCCCGAGCTGACGCAGCCGCTGACGCCGCTCTCCAGCTTCGACGTGACGCCGCCGCCGCCCAATCCGAACCAGAAGCCGGACGAGAGCGCGCCCGAACCGGTCCATTACCAGCTCGTCCTCGAAGGCTTCGACAAGATCGGCCTCGACGGCCGCTTCCGGAGCCTGTCGGCGCTCGCCGAAGCCGATGGCGATGCGACCAACGGCGCCCAGGTCTCCGCCCGCGCCAAGGAAGACGAGCTGCTCGCGGTCCGCCTGCTTCGCTCCGAAGGCTATTATGACGCCACCGCGGTCGCGACGGTCGAGCAGCTGCCGGACCAGCCGGGCCGGCTGCGAGTCACCGTCGCCGCCGCGCCCGGCGCGCGCTACGCTTTCGGGCAGATCCGCATCCAGGGGTCGGAGACGGTGCCGCCGGGGCTCGCCCGCGAGGCGCTCCCGCTCAAGACCGACGACCCGATCGTCGCCGCCGCGGTCGAGGCCGGCGAGGCGAACATCCGCCTGCGCCTGCCGCAGCAGGGCTATCCGTTCGTCGATGTCGGGCTTCGCGACATCCTGCTCGACCCAGCCACCCACGTCGGCGACTATACCTTGCCGGTCGATCCTGGCGCCCGCTCGAGCTTTGCCGGCTTCACCACCGACGGCAACCTCGCCTTCGACGCGAAGCATGTCGGCATTCTCTCGCGCTTCAAGCGCGGCGACCTCTACGACAGCCGCAAGGTCGACGATCTGCGCGAGGCGATGGTCGCCACGGGCCTCTTCCGCACCGTCGCGGCGGAGCCGGTGCGGACGGGGGAGAAGGCGCCCGACGGCACCGAATATGTGAACATCCACGTCGTCCAGGACAAAGGCCCCGCCCGCTCCATCGCCGGCACCGCGGGCTATAATACGGGCGAAGGCTTCCGGGCGGAGGCGACCTGGGAGAACAGGAACATGTTCCCGCCGGAGGGGGCATTGCGGGTGACCGGCATCGCCGGCACGCAGGAGCAGGGGCTTCGCCTCGCCTTCCAGCGCAGCAATTGGGGCCAGCGCGACCGCACCCTTTTGCTCCAGGTGGAGGCGGACCGGCAGAGCTTCGCCGCCTATAAAGGCTATCTCGCCCGCATCTACGGCCTGGTCTCGCGGGAATCGACGCCGATCTGGCAGAAGCGATGGACCTACGCCTATGGCGCCGAGGTCGTCGCCAGCAACGAGAATGAGGATCGCTTCCCGCCGATCACGATCACCAACGCCCATTTCATCGCCGGCCTGATCGGGCAGATCGGCTACGACCGCTCGAACAATCTGCTCGACCCGACCAAGGGCTTTCGCCTGCTCGCGCGGGTCAATCCGGAAGCGTCGCTGCGCAAGCCGACCAAGCCCTATATCCGCAACATCCTCGAAGGCAGCGTCTACTTCCCCGCCGCGAAGAATATCACGCTCGCCGCCCGCACGCGCGTCGGCTCGATCTACGGCGCCACCATCGCCGATCTGGCGCCGTCCCGCCGCCTCTATGCCGGCGGCGGCGGCTCGGTGCGCGGCTTCGGCTATCAGGAGCTCGGCCCCAAGGACGCCAAGGGCAATCCGATCGGCGGCCGCAGCCTGGTCGAGTTCGCGCTCGAGGCGCGCTACCGCTTCGGCAATTACGGCATCGTTCCGTTCATCGACGCCGGCAACGTCTATGAGAGCCAATATCCCAAGCTTTCCGGAATGCGCTTCGGCGCGGGTATCGGCGGCCGGCTCTACACCAATTTCGGGCCGTTGCGGGTCGACGTCGCGACGCCGATCGGGCGGCGCAAGGGCGAATCGCGCTTCGCCATCTACGTCTCGATCGGGCAGGCCTTCTGATGGCCGACGAAGCCGTCAGCACCGCTCCCGCCGTGCCGGCCGGGCGCCGCCGCGCCGCCGCCGCCGCCAGATGGACCGGCATCGGCCTGCTCTCCATCCTCCTCCTCGTCGGCCTGTTCTTCCTGTGGCTGAACAGCGAGATGGGCCGCGGCTTCGTCGTCCGGCAGATCAACCAGCTCGAAACGGCGAGCGGGCTTCGCATCCATGTCGGCCGGATCGAAGGCTCGTTGTTCAGCGAGCTGACGCTGCACGACCTCGCTTTGTCCGACCCGAAAGGCAATTTCTTCACCGCCCCCGAAGCGAAGATGGGCTGGCGCCCCTTCGCTTATTTCAAGAACCATATCGACATCCGCAGCCTCGAGGTGCCGCAGGCGCGTCTCACCCGGCTGCCGAAGCTGAAGCCGGGCGATCCCAACGCGCCTTTGCTCCCCGATATCGACATCGACATCGGCCGGCTGAAGGTCGACCGGATCATGGTCGATCCGGCGGTCACCGGCTACCGGCACCTCCTCACCCTCGACGGCAGCGCCAGGATCGCCAGCGGCCGCGCCCAGGTCACCCTGTTCACCGGCGCCATCGCCGGCCCCGGCCTGCCCGGCGGCGACCGCATGCTGCTGAAGCTCGACGCGGTGCCGAAGGACAACAAGCTCGACATGGGCCTGCGTCTCCAGGCCCCGGGCAACGGCTTCGTCGCCGGGCTCACCGGCCTCACCCAGCCGCTCGCCGCCACGATCGGCGGCAAGGGCAGCTGGGCGAACTGGAACGGCCGGGCGCTGGCGACCTTGGGCGGCAAGCCGTTCGCCGACCTCGCCATCGGCGGCCGTAACGGCACCTTCACTTTCACCGGCCCCCTCCAGCCCGGACTGATGATGGCGGCCGGGCCGATGCGGCGGCTGCTCGAACCGTCGGTGCAGGTCAATCTGGTCGCCAGCCTCGCCAACCGCCGCGCCGACACGCGGCTGCGGCTCAGCTCCGCGACGCTGTCGGTTGGGGCGGAAGGGCTGATCGACCTCGGCCGCAGCGAATTCGGCAATCTCAAGGTCGCGGCGCGGCTGACCCGTCCCGGCAGCGTCCTTCCCAACCTCTCCGGCCGCGACGTGCAGCTGGCGATGGTGCTGAACGGCGCCTTCAAGACTCCGATCGTCGCCTACGACCTGCGCGCCGCCGCTTTGGGCTTCAACGGCACGATCGTCGAAGGGCTGCAGGCGCGCGGCCGGGCGCAGGTGAACACCGACCGGATGATCATCCCCGTCTCCGCCCGGGCGCGGCGGATCACCGGCCTCAGCCCGACCTTCGGCAGCCTGCTCACCAATGTCGGCGTCGACGGCAATGTCGCCTTGTCCGGCACCCGTCTCCTGTCCGACAATCTGCGGGTCCGCTCGGACCGGCTCAACGCGACGGTCGTGCTCGTCGCCGACCTTTCGAAGGGTCAGTACCAGGCCGGGATCCAGGGACGGGTGAACAATTACCTGCTGGAGGGGATCGGCCTCCTCGATCTCACGACCCATCTGGACGTGACCAGCGCCCGTGGCGGCTTCGGGCTGCGCGGCAAGGTCGCGGTGAAGACGCGGCGGATCGACAATGCGTCCGCGCGCGGCCTGCTCGAAGGCAATGCCACCGCCACCGCCAGCATCGTCATGGATCCGAACGGTCTCATCCACGTCGCCGACATGCGCCTGAGCTCGCCTGGCCTGCGGATCACCTCCGGCAGCGGCACCTATTCGCGAAGCGGCGCGATCGACTTCCGCGGCACCGGCATCTCCCGCGCCTACGGGCCGCTGGCGGTGATCGTCACTGGCAGCATGGCGCGGCCGAACATCCAGCTCCGCGCCGCGAGTCCCGGCTTCGGCATCGGCCTGCGCAACGTCAGCGCGACCGTCCGCGCCGTCGCCGGCGGCTATGCGGTCAAGGCGACGGGCGACTCCAGCTACGGGCCTTTCGCCGCCGACCTCAACATCCTTTCGGGCCGCGGGCCGCTGACGCTCGACATCAGGCGCCTGACCTTTGCCGGCATGAATTTCGCCGGGCGGATCGTCCGGACCCGCGCCGGTCCCTTTGCCGGCACGCTCAATATGACCGGCTCGGGCCTCAACGGCACCGTCATGCTCGCCGCGGCCGGCCGCTATCAGCGCGCGGACATCGATGCGACCGCGAACGGGGCGCAGGTCCCGGGGCCAAGCCCGATCCTGATCCAGCGCGGTCTCGTCCAGGCGACCATCATCCTCTACCCGAACGCGCCGCAGATCACCGGCGACGTGCAGCTGGCCGGCGTCAGGAGCAGCAGCTTCTTCATTGCCGAGGCCCGCGCCAAAGCGAATTATCAGGGTGGCCGCGGCACCGCCCAGCTCTTTGCCGTGGGGACGAGCGGCGTGCCCTTCCGGGTCGGCCTCAACGCGGCGCTCACCCCCGAGCTGATCCGCGCCGCCGCCCAGGGCAATGTCAACAACATAGCCTTCCATCTCGCCCAACCGGCGGAAATCCGCCGCGTCGCCGGTTCCTGGGTGCTGGCGCCGACCCAGATCGTGCTGCCGCAGGGCAATGTCCTCCTCGCCGGCCGCTACGGCAACGGCTATGAGCTACAGTCGCGGATGCAGGCTCTCGACCTGTCGATCCTCAACGCTTTTTCGCCCGGCCTCGGCATCGGCGGCAAGGCGACCGGCAGCCTCGATTTCGCCCAGCCGGCCGGCGGCGCCTTCCCGCG
>JAQGLF010000127.1 GCA_028293025.1 Alphaproteobacteria bacterium | reverse complement strand
GGCGGCTGCGGCCCGATCGGTAGGCCGAGGTTGAAGCCCCAGCGGAAATCCTCCTGGTCCGAGCGCGCGAAATTGACCGGCCGCGCGTCGATGCTGACCAGCCGGCCCTGCGCGTCGCGCACGAACCGGCTTGGGAAGGCGGCTTCGAGCTCCGGAGTCGCGGTCGGGAAGCCGGCGATCGGGTTGAGGATACGGCTGCTGGTGAAGTTGGCGCTGATCGACAGGTCTTTCGTTGCGATCGGCTTGATCGTCGCGCCCAGCTTGTAGACGCGCCGATTGTCGGAGATGAGGGCGGGATTGCCGCCGGTGATCTGGGTGATGTCGACCGTCTCCTGCCGGACGAAATCGAAGACGCGGACCCCCGGCGTCGACAGCAGGGGATCGCCGAGCTGCTGCATGCTCGGCGCGCCATGCTCGCGCGTGGTCGAGGCGATCAGGCTCACCTGCTCGATCGGCGACCAGTTGAGACCGTAGCCGAGCGTGGTCAGCGTGCCGAAGTCGGAAAGATGCTCCGCCTCGAAATTGAAATTGGCCGAGAGATTGCCGATCGCGGCGAGGAAATTGTTGCGGCGGCTGGCGATCGGGATGTCGATATTGGCCTGGCCGCTATATTGGTCGCGCGACAGCGCGCGGTCCTGGATCAGGCCGGAACGCAGCGTGTGGCTGCTGAAATCGGCGAAGTTGAAGCCGCTCTTGAGGCTCGCCTGCACCTTGCCGCCGGGCAGCTGCAGCAGCGGGCCGCTGAACAGCAAGTCGCCGTTGAAGCTTTGCGAATGGGTGTTGGCGCGGTCGCCTGGCCGCCCCGAGACGAGCACCGAGGACAAAGTCCCGAACGGGTCCACCCGCGGGTCGCGGGCGAGGATCGAGGCCTGGAGCGCGCTCGTGTCGAGCCCGGTGATCGTCCGGATCAGGCTGGAGCTGCGGTCCCAATTGCCGGTGAACGACCAGCGCCAGGGAAGCAGGTCGCCGTTCAGCGACAGGCCGACATGGCCGGTCTGGGTGTCGGTGCGGCGGCTCAGCGGCTCGCCGACGTCGATGAAGCGCAGGATGCTGGTGCCGGCGGGCGAGAAGGGGCTGCCGACGGGGACGGTCAGCACCGTCGAGGGGAGGCCGAGCAGGCTTTCGCTGCCATTATATTGGAACTGGCCGTTCAGCGTCGCCGAGACATTGCCGAAGATGGTGCGGTTGACGTTGGTGTTGATGGTCAAGGCGTCGGTGGTCGGCAGCAGCGTCCTGAACTGGCCGAGATCGGTCGCACCGACCACGGGGAAGGACGCCTGCGGCGCCGCCTCGACGATGTTGCGCTCGCTTTCGAGCAAGGGCGTCGCATGCTGATATTCGGTGTGGAGCTGGAAGCGGCCGCCATTCTGGATGCGCAGCAGGTCGAACTCGGTCCCGATGCTGCCGCGTCCGCCTTCGGTCGCCAGCGTCGAGTTGAGCTCGGTGGTCACCGCGCGGAACCGGCGGCGAAGCACGAAATTGACCACCCTCTGGTCGGCGCGATAGCCGTATTTCAGCGCGACCTCCTCGGGGAAGATGTCGACCCGGTCGATCGCTTCGGGCGGGATGTCGCGGATCTCGGCGAAGCTGGAGATGCGGCGGCCGTTCAGCAGGATCACCGGGAACTCGCCGCCGCGGCCGCGGGTGCTGCGGGTCTGTGGCGCGATCGCGTCCAGCAGATCGGAGATGCTGCTCGCGCCGTAAGCGCGGATGTCGCGCCGGTTGAGCTGGTTCTCGGCCGGAATGTCGCTCTGGACGGCGCCGCGCTCGCGCTGGCCGGTGACGACGATGTCCGGCCCCTCGCTCTCGTCGCTATTGTCCTCGGCCGGCGTCGCGGCAGCTCCCGGCGCCGCAGCGGCGTTGGGCGCGGCGGTCGGAGGCGTTGCCGGATTCGCCGGCGGCTGCGCGGCGGGGCCGGCCGGCGCGGGCTGCGCATTGGCCGCCGGCGGCGCCGGCGGTGGAACGTTCTGGCTCTGGGCGATGACAGGGCTGGCGCCTGCGCCGGCAAGCAGACCGGCGATGAGGAGTCTCGTTTTCACGCAATTCTTATCCGTAACGATCGTCAAAGGGCGGGCTGCTGCCCGAGCCTTGCTGAACTCCGGCTGTATCATAAGGCTCCCGACGGCAGCGGCGCGGGAGCGGGTTGGTCGCGCCCGGATGCGTTTTTGCCGCAGGGCAGCGGCTTCGCCGCGACGCCCTGCTAGCGCTCGCGCTGGTAATTCTCGGTGGCGCCGCCGCGATGCATCACCAGCCGCCCGGGCGCGATGTCGAGCGGCAGGTCTTGGAAGTCGACGCGGCCCATATCGTGGGGCGTGAGGACGAAGGTGAGGTCGTTCGCCTTGGCCGGGTCGATCGCGAAACGCGGCGAGACGAGGCCGTAGCCCGGCAGCGCCAGCGTCACCGCGACGGGCTTGCGCGTTTCGGCGGCGGCAAGGCTCCAGCCTTCGTCATTGTTGATATAGTCGGCGAACGGATCACCGCTCTCGAACTCGACCCTGAAATCGACACCGGGAATGCCGCGTCCGTTCGGCCAGGTGACGTGGAGCGTCAGCGGCGCTTCGGTCGTGCGCCCGGCCTTTCCCGGAGAGAAGACGGGCGGCACCGGCTTCGGAACGGTGGTGAGCAGGACGCGGTTGCCGATGCGACGCCAGCGGCCGGTCGCCGCCTCGTCGAGCGAGCCCGCCGCGAGCGCATAGCCGAACCGCCCGTCCGCGCGCAGCTCCAGCTCGGAGGCGACGTCGGGGCCGTCGTGCAGCCGGTAGCGCCCGACCGGATTCACGGCGGGCGCGGCTGCGGTCAGCAGCAGCATCGCCGCGACGAGAAATCTCACCCCCATCGGCGCAGGATGCGCCCTTTTCCAATGCCGCGCCAGCGCCGCCCGATTTGCGCGACTCGCGGCGCTGTGATTGTCTCGCGCAATGGCGTTGCTCGACCGATTGTTCCGAAGCCTGATCCGCGCCGGCCCGCTGACGATCGTCGGCGTCGATGGCCGCAGACGCGCCTACGGCGCTCCTGCGGCCGATCTGAAGCCGGTGACGATCCGCCTTTCGGGCCGCGGCACGGAGGCGCGGATCCTGCGCAATCCCGCTCTGGGTTTCGGCGAAGCTTATATGGACGGCCGCCTGACCATCGAGGACGGCGACATTCGCGACCTGCTCGAGCTGGTCGCCCGCAACCTCGCCTGGGAGGATGACGAGACGGCGCGGGCCCTGCGCTGGCGCCCCCGCCGCCTCGGCGCCCTGCTCGACGCCTGGAACTGGAAGCGCCGCGCCCGCCGCAACGTCGCCCATCATTACGATCTCTCGGCCGATTTCTTCCGCCTCTTCCTCGATCCCGACCTCCAGTACAGCTGCGCCTATTTCGCCGATCCGGCGATGACGCTCGACGCGGCGCAGGCGGCGAAGAAGGCGCATATCGCGGCCAAGCTCCGCCTCGCCCCGGGCCAGCGCCTGCTCGACATCGGCTGCGGCTGGGGCGGCCTTGCGCTGTTCCTCGCGCGGAGCGCGGACGTGCGCGTGCACGGCATCACCCTCTCCGAAGAGCAGCTCCGCATCGCTCGCGCCCGGGCGGAGACGGAAGGCCTCGCCGGCCGCGTCACCTTCGCCCTCGCCGATTATCGCGAGGTCGAGGGGCAATATGACCGGATCGTCTCGGTCGGCATGTTCGAGCATGTCGGGCCGCCGCATTACGGCGCCTTCTTCCGCAAGTGCCGGTCGCTGCTGACCCCGGACGGGCTGATGCTGCTCCACACCATCGCCCGCGCCGACGGGCCGGCGGCGACCGACCCCTTCCTCGCCAAATACATCTTTCCCGGCGGCTATATCCCGGCGCTCAGCCAGATCGCGCCGGCGGTCGAGCGGTCGCGCCTGTGGCTGACCGACCTGGAAGTCCTGCGCCTCCATTATGCCCGAACCCTCGCCTGCTGGTACGAGCGCACCGTTGCCGCCGGCGACGAGATCGTCCGCCTCTACGATCCGCGCTTCCTGCGCATGTGGCTCTTCTATCTCGCCGGCGGCATCGCCGCCTTCCGGCACGATGCCTTCGCCGTCTTCCAGCTCCAGCTCGCCCGCCGCCGCGACGCCGAGCCGCCGACCCGCGACTATATCGCCGCCGCCGAGGACGCTTTCCGCAACCCGCCGGGAATTGTATAAGGCTCGAAACCACGGGGGATAAGCACATGAAAAAGGCCGCCATGATCCTTGCCGGCGCCGGCGTTGCCGCGCTCGCTCTCACCGGAGGCGCCTTCGCCCAGGGAGGCGCCGGCGGCACCGCCGTCTACTGGATGACCGCGGACACCATGTCCGGCATGGCCGGGATGATGGGCGGCGGCGGCCGGCCCAGCGGCGGTGCGATGCTCGGCGCCATGTTCGGCCGCGGCGGCGGCATGGGCGGCGGCTATGTCAAGAACCTCCACCTCCAGCTCGGCGGCAACGCCCGCCCGGCGGGCGAGCCCAATGCCGAGCATCTCCCGCCCGCGGGGCTCGGCGCCGGCGCCAGCCTGCCGCTGGTGACGCCGCGCGAGGTCCGCGCGACCGAGGAGCCCAGCACCCCGGGCATGCCGCCCAACATGGAGCGGCCGCGGGGGCGGATGCTCATTTACTGGGGTTGCGGCGAGCATGCGCGGCCCGGCCAGCCCGTCGTCATCGACTTCGCGACGATGACGGCCGGGCACATCCCGCCCGCCTTCGCGGCGATGAACGTCGGGCGCGAGACGCCGCCTTCGTCCTCGCGCTTCGCCACCTATGGCGAATGGCCCAACCAGCGCGGGCAGACGCGGGTGCCGCAGAACGCCTCGATGGTCGGCGATCATGTCGTCCACGGCAATTATTCCCCCGAGATCCGGTTCAGCATGGTGCCGGGACAGGATTTCCTGGCCCCCGTCACCCTCGTCTCGAACAGCCCGGCGCCGTCGGGCGCGGTGCCGGTTTCGTGGCAGACGGTACCGGGCGCCCGCGCCTGGTACGCGACCGCGATGGGCGCGGGGCAGAATGGCGATTTCGTCATGTGGACCTCGTCCGAGACCCAGGCGATGCCGATGATCGACTATCTGCCCGACGGCGAGATCGCCCGCCTGGTGCAGCAGCGCGTGCTGATGCCGGCCCCGACCGACCATTGCACCGTCCCCGCCGAGGTCGCCCATGCCGGCGGGCAGGCGATGTTCACCCTGACGGCGCTTGGCGGCGAGGCGAATTTCAGCCACCCCGTCCGCCCCGCCCGCGCGCCCTCCTCGTGGCGGCCCGACTGGCTCGTCAAGTTCCGCGTCAAGTCGACCTATATGGGCTTGCTCGGCATGAACATGCCCGGCATGGGCGGCCGCGACGACGACCAGAGCCAGGCGCAGGGCGACCAGGGCCAGGGCGACCAGGGTAAGAAAAAGAAGAAGGGGATATTGAAGGGGCTGGGGGGGATTCTCGGGCATTAAGCCGGCGCCACCTCTTCGCCCGCGAGTAGGAGCAACACGAAGTCGATCATGCCGAGGAAGAGGATGGTTTGCGGGACGTAATGCTTGAACAGCCTGACCAAGCGGCCTTTTCCCTCGCGGCGTAAAGCGTGCCGACAGGCGAGTGTCGCCGAAATTGACAAAGAAAGGGTGAAGGGAGCACCAAGCGCAGCTGCCGTGCCGGAAATGCGCCGGCACGTTGCCCAATAGATCTCGCCAGCCCTGTTGCCGAAGCAGCCACCATACGGCGAAGCGGTTGAGCACCTCCGCTCGTCCGCAGCCGCGGCAGGTGAGCTTCATGTTATAGCCGCGCTCCGCGCATGTAAGAGCTCGCGCAGGGGAGCCGCCGACGTGCGGAGACCTGTTTCGCGCGACATTTCGCCATATCTCGCTTGCGGCGGGGGCCCCGCTTCACTGGCGTAAACCGTCGTAGACTCAAGACTTTGGCGCCGATAGAGATGGAAGCGGGGACGGCGGCGTCGTGCGGCCGGGCTGGACAGGGGCAGTTATGGTTACGTTTGTGGCGGGCGACAGGTACGTCGCGCTGGATCCCGCGAGGGTGGCGCCGCTCGGGGCCGACCTGCCGACGCTGGTCCGGCTGTCGAACGGGGGCTTCCTCGCCGCCTGGACGATAGGATCGGCGCTCAAGGCGCAAATCTACGATGCCGACGGCAACGCCGTCGGAAATCCGTTTGACGTCTCGGGCAGCGCGACCTTTCCAGGCCAGCCCGCTATCGGCATCCTCGCTTCCGGCGGCTTCGTCGTCACCTGGGATACGACTAACCTGGACGGCAGCGGTTTCGGCATCGCAACGAGGATCTTCGACTCGCAAGGTAACCCGCTGACCGGCGTCTTCGCCGCCAACACGACGACCTTCGCCAGTCAGCAGCAGCCCAGCGTCGGCGCGCTCTCGGACGGCGGGTTCGTCGTCTCCTGGATCGATCAGTATAGCGATGCGAATGGCGAAGGTATCGTTGCCCAGCGCTTCGATTCCGCCGGGGCAAAGGTCGGAGCGGAATTCTCCGTCAATACGATTATCGGGGGCGACCAGCTCACCCCGCACGTCACCGGCCTGTCGAACGGCGGTTACCTGATCAGCTGGATCAACAATTGGTACGGATTGCCGAACCAGCCGACCCCTCCCTCCTACAGCGGACAATTCTACGACGCCGCGGGGAACAAGGTCGGGGGCGAAATGACGCTGGCGCCGCACGATACGGGCGACGGCGTCTTCGACGTGGAGCGGCTCGCGTCCGGCAACATCCTCGTGGTCTCGCCCTACTTCGGGGAGCTGTTCGGGCAGATATTCGACGGCACAGGCGGCAAGGTCGGCGCGTCCTTCCAGATCAACACCCCGTCCACCGTCGCAGACATGATGCCGCAGATCGGCGCCCTGCCCAACGGCGGCTTCATGGTCACCTGGCGCGTGGCCACCGGCGCGGTGAATTATTTCCAGGACGGCGACATCCACGCGCAGCTGTTCGACGCGACCGGCGCCAAGCTGGGCGAAGAGTTCATCGCCAATACACCGACCACGAGCGGCCAATCATGGCCGCAGGTGACGTCGTTCGGGTCGAACGACCTGGCTATCGCCTACCAGGATTGGTCGGGCGGCGGCACGACGCCCGATCTCAAGCTCCGTTTGCTGTTCGACACCGGGTTCGGCACGTCCGGGCCGGACGTGCTCACCGGCGATGCCGGCCGCAATTTCCTCTACGGCCAGGAGGGCAACGACACGCTCGACGGCGGAGCAGGCGCGGACACCCTGGAGGGCGGCACGGGCGACGACGTCTATTATGTCGACAATGTTGGCGACGTGGTCACTGAGAATGTTGGCGAGGGCAGTGACGAGGTACGCACGGGGCTGTCGAGCTATGTGTTGACGGCCAATGTCGAGATTCTGACCGGCACTTCGGCGAGCGGCCAGACGCTCACCGGCAACGTCTCGAACAACATTATCGTCGGCAATGGCGGCAACGACGTGATCGACGGCGGCGCCGGCGACGACATCCTCCTTGGCGGCGGCGGCATCGACACTTTGAGCTATGGAAGCGCGGGCGCGGGCGTGACCGTCAGCCTGGCGGTGACGGCGGCGCAGGACACGGCCGGCTCGGGGCTCGACACGGTGGGCGGTTTCGAGAACCTCACCGGCTCATCCTTCGCCGACACCCTGGCCGGCGACGATGGCGCCAACGTCCTCGACGGCGGCCTTGGTGCCGATCACATGGCGGGCGGTCTCGGCAACGACGTCTACTTTGTCGACGATGTTGGCGATGTGGTGACCGAGAATGCGGGTGAGGGCATTGACGAGATCCACACGGCGCTGGCCAGCTACACGCTTGCGGCCAATGTGGAGAAGCTGACCTACACCGGCGCCGGTTCGGGCTCGCTACGGGGGAATGC
>JAQGLF010000123.1 GCA_028293025.1 Alphaproteobacteria bacterium | reverse complement strand
TCGCCGCCGAGCAGGGCCTCGCCGCCGCCCATATCCGCGCCGCCGCCACCGACATTCGCGCCGCCGCGGCGGAGGCCGACCGCGCCGACGCGGACCGGCGGCGTTACGAGGCGCTGGCGGAACGCGGCTTCGCCACCCGCCGCGACCTCGACGCGCGCCGCGCCGCCGCGATCGGCGCCGAGCAGGGCGCGCTGCACAGCCGGGCCCTGCTGTCGGTCTCCGAGCGCGAGGCCGGCGTCACTTCGGCCCGACGCGCCACGCTGGAAGCGACGCTCGCGCGCGCCGAGGCGCAGGTCCAGCACGGCCGCGCCGCGATCGCCCTCGCCGGACAGGACCGCCGCAACAGCCTGGTACGGGCGCCGATCGACGGCGTCGTCGGCAACCGCCAGGCGCAACGCGGCGACTATGTCCAGCCGGGCTCGCGGCTGTTGACGCTGGTGCCGCTGCACAGCCTCTACGTCACCGCCAATTTCAAGGAGACCCAGACCCGGCGGATGCGGCCCGGCCAGCCGGTCGAGATCGGCATCGACGCGATCGGCGGAGCGCCGCTGCGCGGCATCGTCGACAGCTTCGCCCCCGGCTCCGGCTCCACCTTCGCGCTGCTGCCGTTCGAGCCGGGCACCGGAACCTTCACCAAGGTCGTCCAGCGCATCCCGGTCCGCATCCGGTTCGATGCCGGCCAAGCCGACCTGCAGAGGCTGCGGCCGGGGCTGTCGGTGACGGCGCGGGTGAAAGTCCGCGACTGAAGAGGCGCCCCCAGCCACGGCCGGACAAGAGGTTGGTGCTCCGCTCGCTGCCGTTCCCGCGACCGCCTTCCGGTCCGTCGCCGCAACGAAAAGGGCCAAGCTGCGTTGGCCCTGTGCGGAATCCCTGTGGATCCTCCGGCTTCGGAGGTGTGCTCCCGGACGGCCACGCTTCCGGGCGGCGACCGTGCGGCACGCGCAACAACCCATTCAGCACGCGCAATCGGGATTCCGCCTGTTGAGTGAAAGAGGAGCATAGACATGAAGACCAGGCATCTACTCATTTCGATCGGCGCGGCCGCCTTGGCCGGCACCGCCGCTTTGGCGCAGACGGTCGTGACGGAAACGACGACGCGGACCGTCCACTCGACGTCCGCGAGGAGCGGCGCCACCCAGGTCCGCCACGTCGTCGCGACCCGTCATCGCGCGGCTCCCCGCCGCGTCATCCGCAGCAGCGCCGTCGCGCACCGGACCGGGGCCCGCACCGGGAGCACCCGCACCGCCCGCAACGAGACGACGACCACCACCGTCACCCGGCGCACGGTCGTTCACCCCGAGCGCTTCGACTATGACCGGCCCGATCCGAGCTACGGCGGCTATTATGCCGACCGCTATTATCGCGACTCGCCGCGCTACCGCGAACGCGAGCTCGCCGAGACCGACCGCGTCTATGTCGGCGAGAACGGGCGCTATTATTGCCGCCGCTCCGACGGCACGACCGGCCTCATCGTCGGCGGCATCGCCGGCGGCGCGCTCGGCAACGCGCTGACCAACGGCCGTTCCGAGACTTTGGGCACCCTGCTCGGCGCCGGCGCCGGCGCGCTTGCCGGACGGCAGATCGACCGCAGCCGCATCCGCTGCCGTTAAGCGAAGACCGCGTCTCCCCGGCTCGCTCGGCCGGGGAGACGTTTACCGGCGGGCGGCACGGCCCCAAAGAGGGCCCGCTCGCGCAAGACGCGCCCGGGGCAAAAGCACGGCGGAACAACCTGTTGCGGGGACTTCCTCATGGAAAGGAAAGCTTCATCATTGGGCGGCTATCCCCGCTTATTGCCATGGATATTCAGCCCTTGCGTCCTACTCCGTCGCCTGTCTGCGCCCGATCCATCTCGGTTAGAAAGACCTTAACCTTTCCGGCGCTATCCCCATTTCGGGGGAACTTGATATGCACAGCCGCGACTTGAGCGGCGGGCCGAGCGGCTCGTCACTGCTCTCAGCACGAAACGACCTGATTGCCGGGGCCGTCACCGTCGGCGCGATCATTCTGTTCGTCGCCACCGGCAGCCGGGTGCTGCTGCCGATCATGTCGGGCTCGCTCTACGATTCGATGGTCCCGGACGTGATCGCCGGGCCTGCCGTGATCCTCAACATCGCCCTGATCCTGTTCGCCTGGCGCCGCTATCGCGACATACGCGCCGAGGTGCAGCTTCGCTCGGCCGCCGAGGAGCGGGCGCGCCTGCTCGCCTCGCGCGACCAGCTGACCCAGCTGCTCATCCGCACCTCGGTCTGCGAACAGGCGCCGCAACTGCTCGAGGCCGCGAAAGCGGCCGGCCAGGCGGTCGGGATGATCGTCGTCAACCTCGACCGGTTCAGGAACGTCAACGAGATTTACGGCCACATCGCCGGCGACTTCGTGCTGCGCTCCGCCGCCGACATCGTGCTTCGGATTTCGCCGCCGGACAGCCTCTGCGCGCGCCTCGGCGCCGACGAATTCTGCATCCTCATGCGCTTCGAGGAGGAGGATGAAAGGTCGGTGGCCAATGCCGCGGAGCAACTGGTGCGGCTGCTCGGCGAGCCGTTCGAAGTGAACACGATCGCCATCCATGTCGGCGCCTCCGTCGGCATGGCCCGCACCGAGACGACCTGCTTCGAGGTCGAAGGCCTGCTTCGCCGCGGCCATATCGCGATGAATTCCGCCAAGACGCTCGGCGGCAAGCGGGCCTTGTGGTTCGACCGCACGATGGAGAGCGTGCTCAAGGCGCGCAACGAGGTGGAGGGCGGCCTCCGGCGCGGCATTCCGCTCGGCGAGTTCCTGCCCTTCTACCAGCCGCAATTCGATCTTCACACCGAGCAGCTGCGCGGCTTCGAGGCGCTGGCGCGCTGGGAGCACCCGACCGGCGGCATCGTCGGCCCGGACGTGTTCATCCCTGTCGCCGAGGAAACCGGCCTGATCGCGCCGCTGTTCGAATCGATCTTCGTCCAGGCGCTCGGCGAGGCGCGCGGGTGGGATTCCTCCCTGACCCTGTCGGTGAACATCTCGCCCGGCCAGCTCAAGGATCCCTGGCTCGCCCAGAAGGTGCTGAAGATCCTGACCGAGAGCGGCTTTCCCGCCGAGCGGCTGGAGATCGAGATCACCGAGAGTTCGCTGTTCGAGAATCTGCCGCTCGCCCAGGCGATCGTCGCCAGCCTCAAGAACCAGGGCGTCCGCCTCGCCCTCGACGACTTCGGCACCGGCTATTCGTCGCTCGCCAATTTGCGGGCCCTGCCATTCGACCGGATCAAGATCGACCGCAGCTTCGTCCAGACCATGCACAATGTGCGCGAGAGCCAGGCGATCGTCACCGCGGTGGCGAAGATCGGCGAGAGCCTCGGCGTCCCGGTCACCGCGGAAGGCGTCGAGACCGCCGAGACCGCCGCGCTGCTGCGCGAGATCGGCTGCGACATGGGCCAGGGCTGGTATTACGGCCGGCCGGTGACCGCGGAGGAGACGCACCGGCTGCTCAGCGAGCACGGCCTGCTCGTCCCTTATGCGCGCCACGCGCCCGCGGCGTTCCGCGACGATCCCGAAGCGGAGCGGTCGGCCGCCTGAAGCCGTACGGAGCATTCCTGCCCGCACGGGTTCGTCCTGGTCGAATCGGTTGGAATGCGGACAGCCGCGTGAGGCCTAGCCGTCGTGGGCGGCGATCCATTGCTCGACGATGGGGGCGATCCGCTCGCGCCACTTGCTGCCGTTGAAGATGCCGTAATGGCCGACGGTCCTGGCGAGATGATATTTCTTGAGCTTCGCCGGCAGCGCGGTCGCGATGTCGAGCGCGGCGCGGGTCTGGCCGATGCCGGAAATGTCGTCCCGCTCGCCCTCGATCGCGAGCAGGGCCACGTCGGTCAGCGCCGCCGGGTCGACGCGCCGCCCGCGATGGGTCAGCTCGCCCTTCGGCAGCAAATGACGCTGGAACACGGCGTCGACCGTCTGCAGGTAGAATTCGGCGGTCATGTCGCAGACCGCGCGATATTCGGCGTAAAAGGCCTTGGTCGCGTCGGCACCCTCGCCGTCGCCGTCGACGAGATGCCTGAACATCTCCCAATGGCTGGTGAGATGGTCGCCGAGGTTCATCGCCATGAAGCCGGCGAGTTGGAGGAAGCCCGGATAGACCGCGCGGCCGGCGCCGGGATAGGGATAGGGCACGGTGGCGATGACGTTGCGCTGGAACCAGGCATAAGGCCGCTGGGTGGCGAGCGTGTTGACCGCGGTGGGCGCGCGGCGGGTGTCGATCGGCCCGCCCATCATCGTCAGCGTCCGCGGCCGCGCCGGGTTGTGGTCGGCGCTCATCAAGGCGGCGGCGGCGTAGCAGGGGACCGAGGGCTGGCAGACCGCGAGCATGTGCGCGCCCGGGCCGATCGCTTCGAGGAAGGCGATCAGATAATCGACATAATCGTCGAGATCGAACGGGCCGGCGTCGCTCGGCACCAGCTTGGCGTCGCGCCAGTCGGTGATGAAGACGTCGTGGCCCGGCAGCATCCGCTCGACCGTGCCGCGCAGCAGG
This sequence comes from Alphaproteobacteria bacterium, assembly GCA_028293025.1. GTDB lineage: Bacteria > Pseudomonadota > Alphaproteobacteria > Sphingomonadales > Sphingomonadaceae > Allosphingosinicella. The sequence continues at coordinate 7,857 of JAQGLF010000123.1, read as the reverse complement.
GTCGCATAATGGCCCGACATCGGCGCGACGATGAGGAGCTTCGGCCCGCCTTTCACGCCTTCGCGGCGGAAATGCTTGAGCTGGCCGAACGGCTTCCTCAGCGCGATCTCCTCGTGGACCGCGACCGTGCGGCCCTTGACGACGGTCTCGGCCAGCTCGAATTCCGGCTTGCCGCGCGGCGCCGAGGCATGGGCGAAGACGTCGAGCGCGGAGGCGACGATGGGCCCCATCTGGCTGTAGGCAAAGGGATTGGCGGGATTCTGCAGCCAGCCGGCGCCGATATTGGCTAGAGTACTGGCTCCAGCGAGCAGCGAACGCTGCATTTCATAGGCATCATACAGCATCTGGGCTCTCAGATGGGGCTCCCGGGAGGGGGCGTCAACCGAATAAACCGGCGCGCGTCCCGAAAGCTCCCGCACCGCAGCATTGAGTGGGGACCGCGCGGTTGCTAGGCGCTGTCCATGGCCGAAAACCAATCCCCAGCCGCCGATCCGGAAGCGGTGCCGCGCAGGCTCTCGAACCTGGTCGTGATCTGGCGCTTCACCGCTCGCTACAAGGGCCATATCGCGGGCGCCTTGCTCGCCTTGCTGATCGCCGCGGCGGCGACGCTCGCCATTCCCTATTCCTTCCGCCTGATCATCGACAAGGGCTTCGCGGCGACCGGCGGCGATATCGGGCGCTGGTTCCAATATCTGCTGCTGGCCGTGGTGGTGATGGCGATCGCCACCGCCTTCCGCTTCTATTTCGTCTCCTGGCTCGGCGAACGCGTCGTCGCCGACGTCCGCGAGGCGGTGCAGCGGAACCTGCTGCGGCTCGCGCCCAGCTTCTTCGAGGAGAACCGGCCATCCGAGATCGCCTCCCGGCTCACCGCCGACACGACGATCATCGAGCAGGTGGTCGGGACGACCATCTCGGTCGCCTTACGCAACATCGTCATGGGCACCGGCGGCATAATCTACCTGTTCGCGCTGGCGCCCAAGCTGACCGGGATGCTGCTGGTCGGCATTCCCGTGGTCATATTGCCGATCGTCTTTCTAGGCCGGCGGGTGCGCAACATCTCCCGCCACAGCCAGGACCGGGTCGCCGAGGTCGGGGCGATGGTCGACGAAGTGCTCGGCGCGATGAAGATCGTCCAGGCCTTCGGCCAGGAAGAGCGCGAGGCCGATCGCTTCCGCGGCGCCGTCGAGCGGGTGTTCGAGACCGCGCGGCGGCGGATCACCCTGCGCGCGGTGATGACGGCAGCGGTGATCGGCCTCATGTTCGGCGCGATCACGATGGTGATGTGGCAGGGCGCGATCGACGTCCAGTCGGGCCTGATCAGCGGCGGCACTATCGCCGCCTTCGTGCTGACCGGCGGCCTCGTCGCGGGCGCGTTCGGGGCGCTGACCGAAGTCTATGGCGATCTGCTCCGCGGCGCCGGCGCCGCCGGGCGGCTGGCCGAGCTCCTCGCCGAGGAGCCGGAGATCAGGGCGCCCGCGGATCCCAGGCCGCTGCCGGCGCCGGCGCGCGGCGCGCTCGAATTCCGGGACGTCACCTTCCGCTATCCGACCCGGCGCGAGGTCAGCGCGCTCCTCGAATTCTCGCTCGCGGTGCGGCCCGGCGAGACGCTCGCCGTGGTCGGCCCCTCCGGCGCCGGCAAATCGACCCTGTTCCAGCTTGCCCAGCGCTTCTACGATCCGGAGGCCGGGGCGATCCTCCTCGACGGCGTCGCGCTGCGGGATGCCGATCCGGCCGAGGTCCGCGCCCGTATCGCGGTCGTGCCGCAGGAGACGATCATCTTCGCCGCCTCCGCCCGCGACAATCTGCGCTACGGCCGCTGGGACGCAGGCGACGAGGCGCTCTGGCGCGCGGCCGAAGCGGCCAATGCCGCCGAGTTCCTGCGCGCGCTTCCGCAAGGCCTCGACACCTATATGGGCGAGGGCGGCGCCCGCCTTTCCGGCGGCCAGCGCCAGCGCCTCGCCATCGCCCGGGCGATCCTGCGCGACGCTCCTCTCCTCCTGCTCGATGAGGCGACCTCGGCGCTCGACGCGGAATCCGAGCGGCTGGTGCAAAGCTCGCTCGAACGGCTGATGGCGGATCGGACGACGATCGTCATCGCCCACCGCCTCGCCACCGTCCGCGCCGCCGACCGGATCATCGTCCTGGACCAGGGGCGGATCGTCGAAGAGGGCAATCACGACAGCCTCAGCAGCCAGGGCGGCCTCTATGCAAGGCTGGCGCGTCTCCAGTTCGAGGGGCTGGCGGCCTAAGCCAAAATCCTCCCCTGCCCTTGCAGGGGAGGGGGACCGCGCGAAGCGCGGTGGAGGGGCCTTGCTCCGTGCCGGCCCTTCCACCGCATTTCGTGCGGTCCCCCTCCCCCGGAAATCCGGGGGAGGACAAAAAAGGGCGGCCCCGGAGGACCGCCCTGAATCGTGAGATGTTGCCTGCGCCGTCAGAAGTTGGCGTAGGCCTCGTTGCCGACGAAGCCCATCTTGTCGACATGGGCGCGCTTGGTCACCGCCAGCACCTCGTCGACCAGCTCGTAACGGGCGGTCGGCTCCGGTTGCAGGTGAAGCTCGGGGATCGGGTTCATCTGCTGGGTGAGGTCGAGATATTGGCGCAGGGTGACCAGCTCGACCGGAGTGCCGTTCCACAGCACCTGCCCGGCCGTCGTGATCACGACCTTGTTCTTCACCGGGTCGACGGGCGGCGGCGTGTTGTTGGTGTTCTGAGGCAGGTCGATCTTCACCGCATGGGTCTGGATCGGAATGGTGATGATGAACATGATCAAGAGCACCAGCATCACGTCGATCAGCGGCGTGGTATTGATGTCCATCATCGGCTCGCCTTCGCCGGCAGCCATCGACATTGCCATATTCGTCTACTCCTGAAAACCGGACATCAGAGCCGCGCGCCACCGGCCAGGGGCGTCGGTTCCGAAATGAAGCCGACCCGCGCGAAGCCCGCGCGCTGCATCGTGAAGATCGCCCCGCCAATGCATTTGTAGGGCGTGTTGATATCGCCGCGGATATGCGCTTCGGGCATGTTCTCGTCGGTGACGTTCTGCGCGCCGCCGAGCTTCTTGACCTCGTCCTGGAGCCTCTTGACGGCCAGGTCGAGCAATTCGTCCGAATTGACCCGCTTCAGCGCCCAATAGACCTCGCAGGTCCCGCCCCGCCCGCCCCTGACCATGAGGGAGACGTTTTCGGGCTTGGTGGTCGTCGGCTCGTAGCGAACCTTGGGCAACGTCATCGGGATCGTCTGGATCACGACCGGCACGGTGATGATGAAGATGATGAGGAGCACCAGCATGACGTCGACCAGCGGCGTCGTGTTGATGTCGGACATCGGATTGTCTTCGCCGCTTTCGCTCGGGCCGACACTCATGGCCATGTTTCGAATCCTATCCTGGCATCACGGGGCAAAAGCAGGCGGGGACGGAATTTTCCGTCCCCGCCAAACCGTCTTCAGACCTTCTTCGGACCCGGGTTGGTGGCGCCGATGGCGCCGCCCGTGGCGGTGGTGCCGCTCGGCGTCGCCGGACGGGCCGCCCCCGCGGTGCCGCCGCGGGCGGCCGCAGTGACGATCTGCGGCTTCACCGCGCCGCCCGACACCATGTAGCCGTGAAGGTCGTTGGCGAAGCGCGCGAGCTCCTCGATGATCGACTTGTTGCGACGCATCAGCCAGTTATAGGCGAGCACCGCCGGCACCGCGACGGCAAGGCCGAGCGCGGTCATGATCAGCGACTCGCCGACCGGGCCGGCAACCTTGTCGATCGATGCCTGCCCGGCCAGGCCGATATTGATCAGGGCGCGGTAGATGCCGATGACGGTGCCGAGCAGACCAACGAACGGCGCCGTCGAGCCGACGGTGGCGAGCCAGGCGAGGCCGTTGCTCAGCCGCGAGGCGATCGCGCCCTGGCTGCGGGCGAGCGAGTTCAGCATCCAGTCGTGCTGATCGACCGGGTCGGTCAGCTTGTCGTGCTGCTCGAGGGCGACAATGCCGTCGTCGACGATCTGGCGATAGGCGCCATTCTTCTCGAGCTTCTGGGCACCGTCGCGCAAGGTGCCTGCCTGCCAGAAGGCGCTTCGCGCTCGGCGGCCGTCGCGGATGATCTTCTGCTGCTCGAACAATTTGACGAACAGCACGTACCACGAGGAGGCCGACATGATGACGAGGATCAGGAAGATGGTCCAGGCGAGCAGACCGCCCTGTTGGAGCGCCTGAATGATGCCATAGGGATTTTCGCCTTGCGGCGCCGTTGCTGCTGGGGTGGTCATCTGCTTAGCTTCCTCTCAGTGCGAATAGGTGGCTTGGTTCGAGCGGTCATTCCTTTGGAAGGACCCATCTGATCCGGCTGCTGACCGCGTCGGCCGTCGCTCTGCCGGTGCTGTCATGGGCGGGCGTGAACCGGGCGCGGCTCCGCATGAGCCGGCAGGTCGTGGTGTCCAGCGCCGAGGAACCGCTCGAGCTGGTGACCGAGCAGTTGGTGACGCGGCCGTCGGGACCCACTTCGAGCCGGAATCCGGTCGTTCCCTGCTCTTCGGCGCGGATGGCTGAATCCGGATAATCCTCGTTGGACACGTAGGAGCGGAGATCGGCCTTGGCCTTGGCCGGTTCGACGCGCGGCGGCGGCGGCGGCGGTGGGGGCGGCGCAGGCGGCGCGGGCGGGGCAGGCGGCGCCGTCAAGGTCATCTGCTGCGGAGGCGCGGCCGAGACCGTCTGCATCGGCGGCGACGGCGTATTCATCCGCACCATCGCCGGAGGCGCGACCACCGGCGGCGGCGCATTGGGCTGCGGCGGCGGCGGCGGCGGCGGCTTCTGGTCGGGGGGTGGCGGCTCTTCGACGTTGAAGGTCTTGAGGTCCGCTGCCACCTTCTTGGCCACATTATAGGCAAGGCCGGTGACAAATGCGTAACCTAGAAGAGCGTGGACGACCGCGACGATGGCGATCGCCGCGATCCGGCTGTTACTCATCTGGGGTTTGTCAGCATATGCCATTAATCAGCCACGCTCCCTCTCTCATGCATCGGCCCTGATTGGCTGAGCGACAACGCAGCACAACCGTTCCGGCTCCATCGATGTATCAAGGTATCATCGATAAGGAGGGTTCCTCTATCGCGTCGGCGGAAGCGACGCAATCCTCCTGTGGATATCTCCCTGTCATCCGGAATTCGGGAGAAATCTGCGGTTCAGCAGGTTAAGCCTATGGGAAACGGGAAGTTAATTCCTCTGGTGAAACGGAATCGAACGATGCGAAGTTTCTGGATCGGAGCGCTTCCCGCGCTGCTCGCGGTGGCGGCTCCGCCGCCGCGCGAATCGCCGCCCGCCCGCCCCGCCTGGAGCTATGCGGACGCCGTCGATCTCGCGCTGGCCGCCCCGGTCGCCGCGCATGTGCGCATGACGCAGGCGATCCCGCTGAAGAAGGAGCAGGCGGCCGGCGTGCGCCCCGGTTTTTTCCGCTTCTACGTCGAAGCGGAAACGGTCTCGCTGATTCGGGCGCCGCAGGCGCTGCCGGCGCGGGTGAATTATGTCGTCGACCTCCCCGCCGGACCCGGCGGCAAGCCGCCGCGCCTCGCCAAGGGGTCCGAATTCCTGATCTTCGCCGCCCCCGCCGCCGGCGAGCCGGGCGCGCTGCGGCTGATCGCGCCCGATGGCCAGGCGCCTTATTCGGCGGCCGAAGCCGATCGCCTCCGCGCGGTGCTGCGGGAAGCCGGCGCGGCCGCGCCGCCGCCGCGCATCATCGGCATCGGCAAGGCCTTCCACGTCCGCGGATCGCTTCCCGGCGAGAGCGAGACCCAGATCTTCCTGCAGACGGCGGACGGCCGGCCGGTCTCGCTGAGCGTGCTGCGCCGGCCGGGCGAGACGCCGCATTGGTCGGTGGCGCTGAGCGAGATCGTCGATGACGCCGCGGCGCCGCCGGCCCGCGACACCCTGCTCTGGTACCGCCTCGCCTGCGCGCTGCCGCCCGCTTTGCCGCCGCAGAGCCTGGCCGAGGGCGCCGGCGGCGACGAGGACGCGGCGATCCGGACCGATTACAGGCTCGTGCTCGACAATCTCGGCCCGTGCGGACGCAGGCGAGGACGCAGCTAGAAGGAAGCGAGCTCGACGCCGACGCCGGCGCAATCGGGATAGATGTCGGGCTTGCGGGTGGAGACGCGCAGCCCGACCACGCCCCGGCGCGATGCGACAAGGTCGTAAATCTCGCGTGCCAGCATCTCCTGGAGGTTGAAGCGGCGCCCCTTGACCAGGGTGCCGATCTCGGTGCGCAGGAAATCGTAATCCCAGGCCAGGCCGGCATCGTCCTCGGCGGCGAAGGAGGCTTCGTCCAGCCACACCTCGACCGTCACCATCAGCCTTTGCGCGGCGCCGATCTCGAATTCGTGGAAGCCGATGTCGGCGGAGAGGCAGAAATCCTCGAGCACCACCTTGCGCGTCTTCGGTGCCAGCGAATCCGGCACCAGCCCGTCCAGCCTTGCCTGCTCGATCCCCCGCTCAGTGCCCCGTTCAGTCATCGTCACGCTCCAGGAACTGCACGTCGCGCGGCAGGCCGAGGAAGCGCTGGCCGCCGTCGAGGATGATCGTCTGCCCGGTGAGCGTCGGCGTCGCAACGATGAAGCGCAGGGCCGCCACCACTTCCGAGACATCGACCCCCCGGCCCAGCGGGTTCAGCTTGTGCACCGAGTCGAAATTGTCGCGCGACTGCGGGCCGGAGACGAGGGTGACCGACGGCGCGATCCCGCACACCCTGATGCCGCGCGCCGCCCAGGCGCGGGCGAGCAGCTCGGTCAGCCCCGCCAGGCCCATCTTCGACACGGTGTAGCTGAAGAAGTCCGGATTGGGGGATGCGAGCTTGGCGTCGAGCAGGTTGACGATCAGCCCCCCTCCCCCCGCCCGGCGGGCGAAGGCGCGCGACAGCAGGGCCGGCGCCCGCAAATTGACGTCGAGATGCGCGTCCCAGCCCTCGACGTCGAAATCGTCGGCGCTGTCATAGGCGAAAAGGGAGGCGTTGTTGACCAGCAGCTTCGGCGGCGGCAGCCCGTCCAGCGCCGCGACGATCATGTCGGCAGCACCCGGATCGGCGAGATCGGCGGCGATACAGGCCGCATTGCCGAGCTCGGCGGCGAGCTCTTCCGCATCGTCCGCCGAGCGGCCGCAATGGATCAGCAGGTGCCAGCCGTCCTCCGCCAGAGCGCGGCAGAGGGCGCGGCCGATCCGGCGCGCGCCGCCGGTGACGATCGCCGTCCGCGGTCCTTCGAATTCGCTCGCCATGCGGACGCGATAGGCACGGCCGCGAAAGGCGGCAAGGCTTGCCGCAGGCGGGGCGCCTCGCCTAACGCCTTTGCCATGCCCGCGCCGACGCCTCCGCCGGACCTTGCCGGCCTCTCGCTGGCCGAGATCGCGCGGCTCGCGGAGGAGAAGAGGCTGCCGCCGGTCGAGAGCTGGAATCCGGACCATTGCGGCGCCAGCGGGATGCGCATCGCCCGCGACGGCACCTGGTTCCACGAAGGGAGCCCGATCGGCCGTCCGGCGATGGTGCGGCTGTTCTCAACCATCCTGCGGCGCGAGCCGGACGGCGCCTATGTGCTGGTGACTCCGGCCGAAAAGCTCGACATCGAGGTCGAGGACGCGCCGTTCGTCGCCGTCGAGATGAAGAGCGAGGGCGAGGGCACCGGGCGCCGCCTGGCCTTCCGCCTCAATACCGGCGACATGGTCGTCGCGGGGCCGGACAATCCGCTTCGCTTCGCCGCCGGCGCCGACGGCCCCCTTCCCTATCTCCACGTCCGCGCCGGGCTCGAGGGCCTGGTGGCGCGGGCCGTCTATTACGAGCTGGCGGAGATGGCGCTGGCCGAAGGCGCGGAGCCGCCGGGCCTGTGG
>JAQGLF010000134.1 GCA_028293025.1 Alphaproteobacteria bacterium | reverse complement strand
TCCGCTCGTCCCGAGCGAAGTCGAGGGGCGCCGGCACGGATTCATCCCGGGGGCCCCTCGACTAGGCTCGGGACGAGCGACTATTGCGCCTGGCAATGACCCACCAGGTCCATATCATCGGCGGCGGCCTCGCAGGCTCAGAGGCGGCGTGGCAGCTTGCCGAGGCCGGCGTGAAGGTGCGCCTCTCCGAGATGCGCGGCGGCGGGGAGATGACGCCGGCGCACCAGACCGACTCGCTGGCGGAGCTGGTCTGCTCGAACAGCTTCCGGTCCGACGATGCCGAGCATAATGCGGTCGGGCTCCTCCATGCGGAGATGCGCAGGCTGGGCTCGCTGATCATGGCGGCGGCGGATGCTTGCAAGGTGCCGGCGGGCTCGGCGCTGGCGGTGGATCGCGACGGCTTCGCGGCGACGGTCACCGAACGGATCCTTGCCCATCCCAATATCGAATTGGTGCGCGAGCGGGTCGACGCCCTCCCCTCCTCCGGCCCGGCGATCGTCGCCACCGGGCCGCTGACCGCGATCGCGCTGGCCGAGTCGATCGGCGCCGCCACCGGCGCCGACGCCCTCGCTTTCTTCGACGCGATCGCTCCGATCGTCCACCGCGAGACGGTCGACATGGACATCTGCTGGATGGCGTCGCGCTGGGACAAGGGCGAGACCCACGATTACATCAACTGCCCGATGACGAAGGACCAGTATCTCGCCTTCCACCAGGGCCTGCTCGACGGCGAGAAGACCGAGTTCAAGCAGTGGGAGAAGGACACGCCTTATTTCGAAGGCTGCATGCCGATCGAAGTGATGGCGGAGCGCGGCGTCGACACGCTTCGCTACGGGCCGATGAAGCCGGTCGGGCTCGACGATCCGCGCACCGGGCGCTGGCCCTATGCGGTCGTCCAGCTCCGCCAGGACAATGCGCTCGGCACGCTCTGGAACATGGTCGGCTTCCAGACCAAGCTCAAACATGCCGAGCAGGTTCGGCTGTTCCGGACCATACCTGGCCTCGAACGGGCCGAGTTCGCGCGGCTGGGCGGCCTCCACCGCAACACCTTCATCAATTCGCCTAGGTTGCTCGACGGGACGCTGCGGCTGAAGAGCGCCCCCCATATCCGCTTCGCCGGCCAGATCACCGGTTGCGAGGGCTATGTGGAATCGGCCGCGATCGGCCTGCTGGCGGGGCGCTTCGCCGCCGCCGAGCTGGCCGGAGCAACGCTTCAATCGCCCCCGCCCGAAACGGCGCTCGGCGCCCTTCTCGGCCACATCACCGGCGGCGCCGAAGCCGACATCTACCAGCCGATGAACGTCAATTTCGGCCTGTTCCCGCCGATCGAGGGCAAGGCGAAGAAGGCCGACCGCAAGCGCCTCTACACGAGCCGCGCGGAAGCGGCGTTACGGGAATGGATGGCGGCGTCTCCCTTCCCGCTTGCGGGAGGGGCCGGGGGTGGGGTCACCCCCCACGCGCGCCCGGACCAACTCATCCCCACCCCTTGATCCCCTCCCGCGAGCGGGAGGGGAGGCAGGTCAGCAGGCGCAGCGTACCGGCTTCGGCTTTTTGTTCGGCGCCGTGGTCGCATATTCGACGGCGTTGAGGATGCCGTTATGGTCGGCATCCGCCTCGCCGAACTTGGTCGAGGTCTTCACCGTCCATTCCTGGAAGCTGAGCTGGCCGTTATGGTCGGTATCGAGCTTGTCGAAGGCCTTGCGCCGCGGCTCGAGCAATTCAGCGAGGATGACCCGTCCGTCCTTGTTCTTGTCGGCGCGGGCGAAGCGTTTCTCCTCCCTGCTGCGTTCCGACGCCGCCGGCGGCAGCACGCTTTGTCCGCCGGCTTGCGAGGGCGTCGTATTAGCCGCGGTGGCGAGCGGCGGCGGCGGCACCGGATCGCGCGCCTGTGCGTGGCCCTTCCAGACGAAGAAAAGGGCAAGAACCAGCGCCACCGCGGACGCACCTCCAGCGACCCACCGCATCATCCTGTCTCTCCCCTCCCGTGCGACTCTCGTTCCTGAAAACGCTTAATCCACGCGCGGATTTTTCCAAAAGCTCAGCCTCCGGTCAAGCGGTGCCGCAACATGCGCAGCATCCGCGCCGGCGCCCCCTGTGCCTCCCAGCGCGGACGCACGGAGTCGGCGTCGCGGATGGCGAGCGCCCAGAGCATGCCGAGCGGCCGCAGCCGTGCCGGCCAGCGGCCCGGCAACGGCAGCGCCCGGGTCGCCGCAAGGGCGGCATCGGCATCCGCCTGATTCGCGCTGTGCCGGGCGAGATCCACGAGCGCCCATGCCTCCCCCGCGCCGGGCGGCGCCTCGCCGCCGCCGAGCAGGCGCGCCGAATGGCCGAACAGCAGACCGCCCCTCATCGCCGCATAGGTATCGAGCTTTTCCGCAATCAGCGGTTCCGGCGAGAGCAGGATCGCCCACCCCTCCTCCATCGCCGCCAGCCCTGCGCCGGTGAGCCCGGCGGGGAGAACATGATCGGCGAGCGCCTGCAGCAGAGGCTCCGCCGGCGCCGGCGCGCGGTCCAGCCGCTCGAGCGCCTCGCGCCACCAGGCAAGCTTGATCCGCGCGATCATCGGTTCCCGCCCGCCGGCGATCACCGCCCCCAAAGCCGCGTCGAGGCGCCACAAGGCCGCGAGCGCCGGCCGGCGGGCCGCGGCGACATAGCTCAGCGCAAGAGCGCGATCAGGATCCAGATCCGACGTCATGACGTCAGATCAACGGTAGCACACCTTTTTCGCCGCCTCGACGACGCGGGCGGTGTCGATCAGGGCCATCTTCTCGAGATTGGCCGCATAGGGCAGCGGCACGTCCTCGTCGGTGACGCGGAGCACCGGGGCGTCGAGATCGTCGAACCCCTCCTCCATCGCGATCGCCATCAGCTCGGAGGAGATCGAGCAGCCCGGCCAGCCCTCCTCGACGCAGACCATGCGGTTGGTCTTGGCGAGGCTGGCGAGCACCGTCCTGCGATCGAGCGGGCGAAGGGTGCGAAGGTCGATCACCTCCGCCTCGATCCCCTGCTCGGCCAGCTGGTTGGCGGCGTCGAGGGCGACGCCGACGCCGATCGAATAGCTGACCAGGGTCACGTCCTTCCCCTCGCGCACCACCTTCGCCTTGCCGATCGGCAGGACGTAATCCTCGACCTTGGGGACATTGAAGCTCTGGCCGTAAAGCAATTCATTCTCGAGGAATACGACCGGATCTTCAGACCTTATCGCAGCCTTGAGCAGTCCCTTGGCGTCGGCCGCCGAATAAGGCGCGATGACGATCAGGCCCGGGACGGCGGCATACCAGGGACCGTAATTCTGGCTGTGCTGGGCGCCGACCCGGGCGGCGGCGCCGTTGGGGCCGCGGAACACGATCGGACATCGCATCTGCCCGCCCGACATGTAATTGGTCTTCGCCGCCGAATTGATGATGTGGTCGATCGCCTGCATGGCGAAGTTGAAGGTCATGAACTCGACGATCGGCCGGAGGCCCCCCATCGCCGCGCCGGTGCCGAGGCCGGCAAAGCCATATTCGGTGATCGGCGTGTCGACCACGCGCTTCGGCCCGAACTCGTCGAGCAGGCCCTGCGTCACCTTATAGGCGCCCTGATATTCGGCGACCTCTTCGCCCATGACGAAGACGCGCTCGTCCTTGCGCATCTCCTCCGCCATCGCGTCGCGCAGTGCGTCGCGGACGGTCTGGCGGACCATTTCCGTGCCCGCCGGCATGTCCGGCTCGTCCCTGGTATGGGCGACGGAGGCGACGAGGTCGCGCGCGGCGGTTTCCATCTGGTGCGGCGTGACGTCGCTATGGACCTCGGTCTTCTGATCGCTGGGCTGCTCGATCACCTTGTCGCCCGACGGCGCGGGCGTCGATTCCGCCGGCGTCGCCGTCGCCGCGTCATGCTCCGGCTTCTTGCCGCCCCCGGCGGCAAGGTCCGTCGCATCCTCGCCATCGGCGGCCATGATCGCGATCACCGCCCCCACCTTTACCTCGTCCGTGCCTTCGGCAACGACGATCCTGGTGATCGTGCCTTCGTCGACCGCCTCGAACTCCATCGTCGCCTTGTCGGTCTCGATCTCGGCGAGGATGTCGCCCGACTTCACCGCATCGCCTTCCTTGACCAACCATTTGGCGAGCGTCCCCTCCTCCATCGTCGGGGAGAGAGCGGGCATCTTGAGCTCGATCGGCATCAGTAGGTCTCGACCAGGATGTCGGTGTAGAGCTCGCCGGGCTCGGGCTCGGGCGATTGCTCGGCGAAATCGGCGGCTTCGACGACGATCTCGCGGATCTCCTTGTCGATCGCCTTCAGATCTTCCTCCTTCACCCCCATCGCCTCGAGCTCGCGCTTCGCCTGCTCGATCGGATCCGATTTCTCGCGCACCGCCTGCACTTCCTCGCGCGACCGGTATTTGGCCGGGTCGGACATCGAATGGCCTCGATAGCGATAGGTCTTGAGCTCGAGCAGGATCGGGCCCTTGCCGCCGCGCACCCATTCGAGCGCGGTCTCGGCGGCGCCGCGGACCGCGAGCACGTCCATGCCGTCGATCTGCAGGCCCGGGATGCGGAAGCTCTCGCGGCGGCGGTAGAGCTGGTCCTCGGCCGAGGAGCGGTTGACGCTCGTTCCCATCGCATATTGGTTGTTCTCGATCACGTAGATGATCGGCAGCTTCCACAGCTCGGCCATGTTGAAGCTCTCATAGACCTGGCCCTGATTGGAGGCGCCGTCGCCGAAATAGGCGAGGCAGACGCCGCCGTCGCCGCGATATTTATGGCCGAAGCCGAGGCCGGTGCCGAGGCTCACCTGGGCGCCGACGATGCCGTGGCCGCCGTAGAATTTATGGTCGACGCTGAACATGTGCATCGACCCGCCCTTGCCCTTCGAAATGCCGGCGGCGCGGCCGGTGAGCTCGGCCATGATCAATTTGGGATCGATGCCGTAGGCGAGCATGTGGCCGTGGTCGCGATAGCCGGTGATGACGCTGTCCTTGCCCGGCTCCATCGCGCTCTGGAGGCCGACGGCGACCGCCTCCTGGCCGATATAGAGGTGGCAGAAGCCGCCGATCAGGCCGAGGCCGTAAAGCTGCCCCGCCCTTTCCTCGAAGCGGCGGATGAGCAGCATCTGGCGGTAATATTGGAGCAGCTCGTCCTTGCCGGCCTCCCAGCGCTTCGGCTCGGGCGGACGCTCGCGGTTGGGCGTGGGCGGCGGGGCGCCGGTCTTGCTGGGGGAGGATTTGCTGTCGGCGGTCTTGCTGTCGGCGCGCTTCTGCGATGCTGCCTTGGCCACGTTCGGGCGATCCTCTTGCGGGTCTTCTGACGCTGGAGCGGGGTTCTATGGCGGCAAACGTGCGGCCGCGCAACTTGTGCCCCAATGCTGGGCGGGAGGATTGCTGGCACATACCACTCTCCCGTCCACTCTCCCGTCATCCCGGCGAACGCCGGGACCCATGAACACGGAGGGGCCGGATCGGCGAAGGTGTTTTCGCTTCAACGACGTGGTCGGGGTTCATGGGTCCCGGATCAAGTCCGGGATGACGTGGTTGGGATGACGGGCCCGGGATGGCGGGCACGCGGCGATCAGTCGGCGACCGGGATCACCACTTCATCGGGGCGGACCAGCCCGAGATTCTTGCGCACCATCTCGTCGGCATAATCCGGATCGACCCGGCGCGGATCGAGGAGGTCGGCGCGATGGGCGAGGCGGATGCGCTCGACGTCGAGCGAGGCGAGCTCGATCTGCCGCTGCGCCTTCTGGCGCCGGTAGTCGCCCCAGCTCAGAATGCCGTTCGAGCCGACGATCGCATAGCCGAGGAAATTGGCGATGATGAGCAAAGCGAGCGCCGGCAAGGCCGCCCGCCTGATGATCTCGATCGAATTTCGCCCCATCGTCGCCATGACGTCACGACAGAATCAGTAAAATGCTCCGGAATCAAGCCCTTTGCGACCGAAAGACGCTTCTTCCGGCATATTTCGCCTGGCCGGCCAGCTCCTCCTCGATCCGGATCAGCTGATTGTACTTGGCGAGACGGTCGGAGCGGGCGAGGCTGCCGGTCTTGATCTGCCCGCAATTGGTGGCGACGGCGAGGTCGGCGATGGTCGTATCCTCGGTCTCGCCCGAGCGGTGCGACATGATCGCGGTATAGCCGGCGCGCTGGGCGGCCGCGACCGCCTCCAGCGTCTCGGACAGGGTGCCGATCTGGTTGACCTTGACCAGGATCGAATTGGCGACCCCCTCGTCGATGCCGCGGGCGAGGCGCTTCGGGTTGGTCACGAACAGATCGTCGCCGACCAGCTGGACCTTCCCGCCGAGCTTTTCGGTGAGCAGCTTCCATCCCGCCCAATCGTCCTCGGCCATGCCGTCCTCGATCGAGCGGATCGGATAGTCGCCGGCGAGGGAGGCGAGGTAGTCGACAGTCTCGGCCGAGGAGAGAATCCGCCCCTCCCCTTCCATCCGATAGGCGCCGTCGCGATAATATTCGGTCGCCGCGCAATCGAGGGCGAGGACGACGTCGTCGCCGGGCTTGTAGCCCGCCTCCTCGACCGACTTCATGATGAATTCCAGCGCGTCGCGGGCCGAGGCGAGGTTGGGGGCGAAGCCGCCTTCGTCGCCGACCGAGGTCGAGAGGCCGGCCGCATGCAGCCGCTGCTTGAGGACGTGGAAGATCTCGGCGCCGCAGCGCACCCCCTCGGCGAGCGTGGCGGCGCCGACCGGCACCACCATGAATTCCTGGAAATCGATCTTGTTGTCGGCGTGGACGCCGCCGTTGATGATGTTCATCATCGGCACCGGCAGCAAATGCGCGGAAACGCCGCCGACATAGCGGTAGAGCGGCAGCCCACGGGCGTCGGCCGCCGCCTTGGCGACGGCGAGGCTGACGCCGAGGATCGCATTGGCGCCGAGCCGAGCCTTGTTCTCGGTACCGTCGAGATCGATCAGCAAGGCGTCGATCTCGCCTTGGTCCTCGGCGTCGAAGCCGGTCACCGCCTCGGCGATCTCGCCGCGCACCGCGTCGACTGCGCCGCAGACGCCCTTGCCCTGATATTTGCTCTTGTCGCCGTCCCTCTTCTCGACCGCCTCATGGGCGCCGGTCGACGCGCCCGAGGGCACGGCGGCGCGGCCCATGCTGCCGTCCTCGAGCAGGACGTCGACCTCCACCGTCGGGTTGCCGCGGCTGTCGAGGATCTGGCGGGCATGGACGTCGAGGATGGCGGTCATTGTTACGGCCTCGTCATGAACTATATGGGGGCTCAGGGAGGCCGCTTATCGGTGCGGCGACGGCGGCGCAACTTTCGTCGCATGCCGCCGGAACGCGAAGCCGGGCTCACCGGTTCTGGAGGACGAAAGCACAATCCCTATCCAGCTGGAGACAAGGCCATGCCGCAGCGCGACGACGAGCTTCCCGAGGGCACCGACCATATCATCAACGGCGCCATGGAAACGGGCGGCGGCGATACTGGCGTCGGCTCCGGCGGCGGCCAGGCCGGCGGTGCCCAGACC
>JAQGLF010000077.1 GCA_028293025.1 Alphaproteobacteria bacterium | reverse complement strand
ATCTTAACTGTGGTGTGCGTCAAGTTAGGAGGAGTTGTAGGATTAAAAGCACGGATTTCTGCTACCGAGACGCGATCTAGCCGCCCGCCTATTTGGTCCAGAGCGTCTAATGCGCGATTGATAACGGTATCAATTGTGTCGATGAGAGGCTCAGCGTAAGCCTTCAGACGCTCAAATGTTTCATCAGACATGCGGGGTTGCATAACGGCTCCATACGGTGATCCTCGTATACCGTAAGATGCCGTATGACGCGAGTCTCGAATCGATACCGTCGTCTTTTTCGCATAAGCCCTTGCGTTAAGGCGATTCTCTGCTCGTGGCGCATCATGGGCCGGCGCTGAACCGGGCGACGATCATGTAAGCTTTACCTATCCCTTCGGCGGGTGGATGCTTGCAGCATTTCATCCGCAAGTTTGCCGTGCCGGCCAGGTTAGGCCGCTCTGCAATCGACTATGGCAGCGCTAAAGCGACTGCCGCCCGGTCCTTTGTCAGACCAGCTTCGCGACCGCGATCACCTTGTCGACGAGGCCGAGGAAGGCCGAGATGGTGCCGATGAAATGGGTGATGCTGTCGATCTTGGCGATCGCCGCGTTGACGTCGGCTTGCGCCGCTCCGATCTTCGCCGCGGCCTCACTGATCGCCTGCGAACGCTGGCTGAAGATTCGGCTGCCGACCTCGGCCACCCGGTGATGGACCTCGATCAGCTGGTCGTTGATCGCCTCATATTTGTCGGGATCGGTCTCGACCGCTTTCGCCGCCTGCAGCCTGTCGCGCAGATCCTCCAGCGCCTGGGCGGTCGCGAGGAGATCGGGATTCTGGTCGCTCATGGGCTGTTCCCCGTCTTGCCGGCGGCCGCCGTCCGGCCCTTGATCTCGTCGAGCTGGGCTTCGATCCGCTTGATCCAGAACAAGGCGTCGCCGGGCCGGCCGCGGGCGGCGGCGGCATGCGCCTCGCCGAGCGCGAGCAAAGATTGCGAGAGCTGGCCGAGCTGGGTCAGCTGCGCATCGCGGGCGGCCATCGCGTCGAGATAGGCCCCGATCGCGTCGCGGCGCCCGGCCTCATCGGCCGGGCTGAGCGCCCGGTAGCGGTTCTCGAGGCCCGGAAGCAGCGAATCGTTCCACGCCGATTCCACCGTGTCGTAGAGCGATCCCGGTTGATGGGTGCCGCGGCCGACGGCGCCCGCCATCCGGCCGACCAGATCGGCAAAGGCGGGATCGGTCTTGCGCATGACCGCGGTCGCGCTCGCCTCGGCCTTGGCCTGGACGAGGGCGGAGCCGAAGGTCTGGAAGACACTGGCGATGGAGGGCGGGATGCCGGCGCGGATAGTGGGGCCGTTGAGGCTCTCGCCGAGCTGGCCGATCGCGGCGCCCGCATCCTGCGCCCGTTGCGGATCGACCAGATTCTGGAGGGCGCCGGCGTAGGCGTCGAGCAGGTCGAAGGCGGCGGACCATTGCTGCGCCGCCTCGGCCGTCACCGGCGTCGGGAAATCGCTCTGCCTCAGGATCAGATCGGGCGAATGGACCTTCCGGTCGACCGCTTGCTGGCGCACCAGGCTGTTGGCGGCGGTGAACGAGGTCTGGGACTGCTGCCGGACCGCGGCGATGCCCGAGCGGATCGCGCCGACATCCTCGGTCACCATCGGCCCCGGCGTGGCGCAGCCGGCGACCGCCAATGCGAGCGCGGCCCAGGCCAGTCTCAATCCGCAAAGCTGCATCCTCGCCGCCTCCCCTTCGGCGGCCCGGGTTCGGGCGCGGGCGTCAACAGGCCCTCCGCCCGCGGACTTGTCAAGCGGCGTGGGCGCCGCCTCCCGCGCGTCGCCGCTTTCCGCCGCGCGGGGCGGCGCGGTCCAGCACCACGCCCTCGAAATGGCTGATCGGATTGGGGCGGCTGATCAGATAGCCCTGGACCTGGTCGCAGCCTTCGTCGCGGAGCGCGTCGAGCTGCGCCGCCGTCTCCACCCCTTCCGCGACCACGGGCATGCCGAGACCGCGGCCGAGGCCGATGACCGAGCGGATGATCGCCCGCGCCTGCGGATTTTCGATCATGTCGTGGATGAAGCTCTGGTCGATCTTCACCTTGTCGAACGGGAACATGCGGAAATAGCTGAGCGAGGAATAGCCGGTGCCGAAATCGTCCATCGAGATGCGCACCCCCAGCGCCATCAGGCGCTGCAGGATGGCGATGGCCCGGTCGGCGTCCTTGATCAGCAGCCCTTCGGTCACCTCCAGATCGAGCCGGGCGGGGTCGAGCCCGGTTTCGGCGAGCACCCGCTCGACGAGGCCGGCAAGGTCGTCCTGGGCGAACTGGACCGGCGACAGATTGACCGAAAGCTTCAGCGGCGGCGTCCAGCGCGCAGCCTCGGTGCAGGCCTCGCGCAGCACCCATTCGCCGAGCTTGAGGATCAGCCCGCTTTCCTCGGCGAGCGGGATGAAGGTCGCCGGGCCAACCTCGCCGAGCGTGGGATGGGTCCAGCGCAGCAGCGCCTCGAAGCCGATGATGCGGCCGCTCTCGAGGTCGGCGAGCGGCTGATAATGGACGCTGAGCTCCGCCCGGGCGATCGCCTGCTTCAGGTCGGCGTCGAGCTGGCGGCGCTGGCGCAGCGCCTCGTCCAACGCCGCCTCGTAGAAGCGGCCGCCGCCGCGTCCTTCCGCCTTCGCCCGATAGAGCGCCATGTCGGCATTCTTGATGAGGTCCTCGGGCTTCGCCGCGTCGGCCGGGAAGAGGGCGACGCCGACGCTGCCGCTGATCCGCACCGTCTCGGTCGGAAGCTCGAACGGCTCGGCAAGGGCGGTGAGGATGAGTTCGGTGAGATGGCCGGCATGGTGGGGCTGCGGGCCGCCATATTGGACGACGGCGAACTCGTCGCCGCCGAGCCGCGCCACCAGCTCGCTGCCCCGCACCACGGAGCGCAGCCGCCGCGCGGCCGCCACCAGCAAAGCGTCGCCCGCCGGA
>JAQGLF010000047.1 GCA_028293025.1 Alphaproteobacteria bacterium | reverse complement strand
AACGCCGCTGCGGACGCCGACCAGGAAGAGGCGGCAAGGCCAACCCCGCCGAGTCCGAAATTGACAAGAAGCTTGCGGCGCGAAGAGCGCAGTGACTGGGCCATGGCCGTAATCCTCCCCCGGACCGTCCCCACGGCCTCCCACATCAAGATGCTCGCCTCGAGCGCAGCCATGGCAGGATAGCCGCCTTGGCCCGCGGGAGCAACGGACGAAACGACCAAGGCACCGAATAAAGCGGGTTTTTCGAAACAAAACGTGGTGGCGCGGGCATGTGGACCCGCGGCCGCCTCGCGCGTTGTGCCATAATGACGCTCCTCGATGCGGCCGCCGATCCCGCTGCTCTCGTCCGAAGCTACGGTCTGTGGGTGCTGTTCGGCTTCGTCTTCCTCGAAAGCACCGGCATCCCGTTGCCCGGCGAGACCGCGCTGATCGCCGCCGCTCTCTACGCCGGCGCGACCCATCATTTCGCGTTGTGGGAGGTGATCGCCGTCGCTTTCGCCGCCGCCGTCGCCGGCGACACGATGGGCTATGTCATCGGCCGCAGATTCGGCCACCGGCTGCTGCGGCGGCACGGGCATTATGTCGGCCTGAGCGAGCAGCGGCTCAGGATCGGCGAATATCTGTTCCGCTGCCACGGCGGCAAGATCGTCTTCGCCGGCCGCTTCGTGGCGCTGCTGCGGGTGCTGGCCGCCTTGCTCGCCGGGGCGCACCGCATGCCCTGGCCGCGCTTCGCGATCATGAACGCGCTCGGCGGGCTGTGCTGGGCAAGCCTCTTCGCTGGCGCCGCTTATACGTTCGGCGATCGCGTGCGGCAGGTCGAGCGGCCGATCGCCTTCGGGCTGCTCGCTCTGGTGGTGCTGCTCGTCGCCGCCGCCTTCCTGGTCGGACGGCGGTACGAGGACAAGCTCGCCAGGCAGGCAGAGCAGGCGGAACAGGGCTGAACCCCGCGCCTCAGGCAGTCGGGGACGGGACGCCGCTCTTTCGCGCGCCCGGCAATCGTGTCAGGAAGCCGGGGATGAATTTCGTCGTCCTCGGCAGAGACGTGGCCGGCGGTGCGCCGCGCCGCCGTCACCGTGCCGCGCATCTCGACTATATCGCCGACAGGCAGCAGTCGATCGTCTATGCCGGGCCGCTGCTGGAGGACGGCATCATGGTCGGCAGCCTGTTCGTCTTCGACCTCGCCGACCGCGCCGCGCTCGACGCCCATCTCGCCGACGACCCCTATTTCCGCGAGGGCGTTTTCGAAAAGGTCGAGATCTGGGAGAGCCGCTGGATGGTCCCGGAGCGCGAGGAAGGATTCCTCCGGGCCGAGGCCGGACGGGCGCGGCTGTCGGAATAAGGCTGGTTCGGGCTTCACAGCGGCCCCCGTTTCGAGGACAGATGCCCGGGCCATGGCCCGCCGCCTCCGCCCCCTGACGCCGCTCGAGGCCGAGCAGCAGCGCGCTTCCAGCCCGCGCGATCATGCGGCTTTGTCCGCCTCGGCGGGGACGGGCAAGACCCATGTCCTTACCGCACGCGTGCTTCGCCTGCTCCTCGCTGGCGTCGATCCCTCGACGATCCTCTGCCTCACCTTCACCAAGGCCGGCGCCGCCGAGATGGCCGGCCGGATCCACGCGCGGCTGGCTTATTGGGTACGGCTGAAGGACAAGGCGCTGGAGAACGAGCTGGACGCGCTCGGCGAGGATTCGGGGCCGGAGCATCGCGAAAAGGCCCGCACCCTGTTCGCCCGCGTGCTCGACGCGGCCGGCGGCGGGCTGCGCATCCAGACCATCCACGCCTTCGCCCAGAGCCTGCTCGCGGCTTTCCCGGCCGAAGCCGGGCTGATTCCCGGCTTCCGTCCGCTCGAAGGCCGCGAGGAGCAATTGCTGGCGCGTTCCACGCTCGCCGATTTGCTGGTCCGTGCCGAGGCGGGCGGCGACGCGCCGCTGATCGCCGACATGCAGGCGCTGAGCCACCGGCTCGGGGAGGCCGGCGCGGAGGGCTTTCTGAAGCAATGCGCCCGCGCCGCCGAGGCGCTGGAGGCGCTCGGGCCGCGCGAGGGGATCGAGGCGCGCCTGCGCCGCGCCTTCGGCCTCCCCGCCGGCGATATCGAGGCGGCGATCGCCGCCCAATGCGCCGACGATCTGTTCGAGATGGAGACGCTCGGGCGGATCGCCGCCGCCAACCGGGCCTGGGGGACGAAGACCGGGCTCGATTGCTGCGAAATCATCGCCACCTGGCGGGCGGGGGAGGGGGCGCATCGCGGCGCCGGCCTTACCGGCCTCGCCGGCATCGTCCTCAGGAAGGACGGCGAGCCGAAGGCGGTGACGGCGGGTCAGCTCAAGGCCGAGCCCGATTATGAGCGCCACGCCGCCCGGCTGGTCGAATGCTGCCGGACGCTGCTCGAGATGCGCCGCACCGCCGGCTTCGTCACCTGCCTCGCGGCCGGCCTGCGGGCGGGGCAGGGCTTCGCTCTCGCTTACGCCGCCGCCAAGCGCGCCGCCGGCGTCGTCGATTTCGACGATTTGATCCGCTGGACCGAGCGCCTGCTGCTGGCGCCGGGCATGGGCGACTGGGTCCGCTACAAGCTCGATCAGGCGACCGACCATATCCTCGTCGACGAGGCGCAGGATACGAACGAGGCGCAATGGAACATCGTCCGCGCCCTCGCGCTCGAATATTTCGCCGGCGAGGGCGCGAGCGCCCGCCACCGCACCATCTTCACCGTCGGCGACTACAAGCAGGCGATCTTCGGCTTCCAGGGCACCGATCCGGCCTCGTTCGAGCTTGCCCGGGCCTGGTTCGCGCGTGAGGCGGCGTCGGTGGAGCGCGATTTCCTCGATCTGTCGATGGACCGCAGCTTCCGTTCGTCGCCGCCGATCCTGGCGGCGGTCGACCGGCTGATCGCCGATCTCGGCCACGACGCCTTCGGCCTGCCGCGCGCCCCGAACGCGCACGGCACCGCCCATCAAGGCCGCCCCGGCTCGGTGACCTTGTGGCAGCCTTTCACCGAGGCGCTGGAGGAAGGCGGAGATGAGGAGGCGGGCGAGGAAGGCTGGCTCAGCGATACGGTGCGCCATTATGCCGCAAGGCTCGCGCGGCAGGTGCGCCAATGGCTCGACAAGCCGTTCCTGCTGGAAGGCAAAAGGCGCGGGCCGGTGCGGCCTGAGGACATCCTCATCCTCGTCCGCCGCCGCGGCGACCTCGCTTCCCTGATCGTCGCCCGGCTCCACGCGGAGGGGGTGCCGGTCGCCGGCGTCGACCGCCTGCTGCTGACGGCGCCGCTGGCGGTACGGGATCTCCTCGCCGCGGTCCGCTTCGCCGTGCAGCCGCTCGACGACCTCAACCTCGCCGCCTTGCTCGTCTCGCCTCTGTTCGGCTGGTCGCAGGACACCCTGTTCGACGCCTCGTTCGGCCGCGACGGCGCGCTCTGGCCGCACATCCGCGGCAGGGAAGAGCAGGGGGTGACCCTGGCCGGCCTGCAGTCGATCCTCGCCATGGCCGATTATGCGACGCCCCACGTCTTCCTCGAGACCATCCTCAGCGGGCCGCTCGACGCGCGCCGGAAATTGCTCGAACGGCTCGGGCCGGAGGCGCGCGACCCGATCGAGGAATTGCTCTCCTCCGCGCTCGATTTCGAGACGTCGTCGGCCGGGCCCTCGCTCCAGCGCTTTCTCGACTGGTTCGCGCGCGGCGGGGTCGAGATCGTCCGCGATCCTTCCGCGCCGCTCGATGCGGTGCGGGTGATGACCGTCCACGGCTCGAAAGGCCTGCAATCGCCGGTGGTGATCCTCGCCGACGCCTGCGCCGATCCGGACCGGAGGGGCGGGGGCTTCGGCGGCAGCTTCGCCAGGCTGGAAAGCGACGGCCTGTCGCTGCCGGTGTTCCGGCCGCGCAAGGACGAGGTCGGCGAACCGCTGAAGAGCCAGATCGAGGCCCAGGACCGGCGCGAGCGGGAGGAGCATTGGCGCCTTCTCTACGTGGCGATGACCCGGACCGAGGAGCGGCTCTTCGTCGGCGGCGCGCTCGGTCCCGCCGACCGCAACGGGCCGCCGAAGGCGAGCTGGTATGCCGCGCTCGACGCGTCGCTCGCGGCGCTCGGCGCCGATGCCCGGGAGGATCCCGTCTGGGGCCTCGCCCGCGGCTTCGGCGATGCGCTCCGGC
>JAQGLF010000042.1 GCA_028293025.1 Alphaproteobacteria bacterium | reverse complement strand
ATTGCGGGCGGCGCGGGCGGCAGCGCCGGCGCGGCGAGGGCGGCGAAGGGGCAGGGGCTCTCGCGATGCGTCGCGGGATCGTGACGGTGCCCGGCGCCATGCATCGCCATCTTGTGGACCGGCGGCGGCGCCTCGACGCCGGGGCAGAGGACCAGAGCCGGCGCGCCGGACGCCGCCGTCCCGATCATGAAACCGGCCGGCACCACCGCCCGCAGCATTATCAGCGCGAAGAGCAGGGCCCAGCCGGGCCGAAGGGCGGCGGCGTTGCGGATCATCGCCCTCCGCCCGTTCGGAACAGGGTGAGCGGGATCGCCTCCCCCATCGCCCGGTAGCCCGCTTCGGACGGGTGGAGATGGTCGCCGGAATCGTATTCCGCCCGCATGTGGTCGGGATGGTTCGGGTCGCGCACCAAGAGGTCGAAGTCGATCACCGCGTCGAAATGCCCGGGCGCCCGGATCCAGCGGTTCAGCGCCTGCCGGTCGGCCTCCTTGGCCGCGTCCGGCTTGTAGCCGGAGCCCGCGAACGGCATGATCGTGCCCGCGATGCAGCGGATGCCCCTTGCGCGTGCCCGCGCCGCCATCTGCGCATAAGCGGCGACCATGCGCCGGACGAGGGCCTGGTGCGCGGCCGGGCCGGGCGTCCCGTCCTGGCCGAACGTGCCGAGATCGTTGATCCCTTCCAGAAGGATCGCCCAACGGACGCCGGACGGACCGAGCACGTCACGGTCGAAGCGGGCGAGCGCATTGGGGCCGAGCCCGTCGAGCAGGATCCGGTTGCCGCCGATGCCCATGTTGAGCAGGCCGATCCCGCGCGTCGCCGGCGCCGCCTGCAGCCGCTCGGCGAGGATGTCCGGCCAGCGCGTGTCGCGGTCGGTCGGCACGCCATGGCCGTCGGTGATCGAATCGCCGAACGCGACGATGACGGCGGCGCCCGGCGCTGCCTCCACCTCCACATTTGCCAGCTGATACCAATGCGCCACTCCATTCGCTCCTTGGAGAGCGGGAGCGGCAGCCTGGTTCCCGGGCGCGACCCAGGAGGTGGCGCGCGAGCCCGGATGGCCGGTCTGCCGCGCCGGCGATAGCGGGAAATGGAGGCTGATCGCGAGGGTCGCCAGCGGCGGCACGTCGAGGTCGACCGGATCGGAGAGATATTCCGCGCCGGCGGGAATGGTGACGCGGCCCTCGCCGGTGAAGGTGAGCGGCCGCACCGAGCCGGGGACGAGGGCGGCACCGGCGGGGTCGGCGGCGCGGGCGATCGTCGCCGCGTCGACCTCGAGCGGCGCCGTCCCGAACAAATTGGAGAGGCGCACCCGCAGCCGCCGCCCGCCGAGGCTGAGGCGGACATGCTGGCGCAGGGTCGCATCGGTCAGCGCCTCGGCCGGAAGGCTGTTCTGCGGCTCCGGGACCTGCTGCGCGCTCGCCCAGCTGCCGACCCACGCAGCGGGCGGCGCACTCAAGGCCGCCGGACCGCCAAAGGCCATGGCCGTCAGCGCGAGGGTGAGGCGGGCGGTCCGAAGAAACCCCATTCTCGTCCCGTAGCTTCAGGCGGCGGGGAGGGGAAGCGGGCGCGCTTCCGGCGACAGGCCCGCCGGCACCCAATTAGGGCAGCAGCCCCGCCAGCGGCGCGCTGAGGCGCCAGCGCAGTCCGTCCGATCTGAATTCGGTCTCGGCGGCGCCGCGGAAGCGGCCGCCGACCAGCTTGGCGATCATCCGCGAGCCGAAGCCCTGGCGCGACGGCGGCGCGCAGGCCGGGCCGTCCCGCTCCACCCATTCGAGCTCGAACCGCTCGCCAGCGACCGCCCAGCTTATCGCGACGCTGCCGTCATCGGCGGAGAGCGCGCCATATTTGATCGAATTGCTCTCCAGCTCGTGGAAGACGAGGGTCAGCGCCATCACCGCGTCGGCGTTGAGCACGAGATCCGGCCCCGCCGCGGCGATGCGGCCGCCGGCGTGGACGAGGCCGCGGTCGATCAGCTCGGCGAGCGGCGCGGCCGTCCAGCCGGTCTGCAGGAGCATGTCGACCGCCTGACCCATCGCCCCCAGCCGGCCGTCGAGCGCTTTCCTCGCCTCGTCGATCGAGCGGCCGGAGCGCAGGGTCTGGTTGGCGACCGCCTGGACGATGGCGAGCAGATTCTTGATCCGGTGGCGGAGCTCGAGCAGCCGGATCGAATCGACGTCAAGCTCGGGCGTTTCCGAGGCGATGCTGTCATCCCGCACCGCCGCCATCATCATGTCGTGCCGTCCGCGGCGTCGACGATCTTCTGCGGCCTGATCTCGGGCAGCACGTCGCGGAAATGGCGCTCGACGTTTTCATAGCATTCGCAGGATCGCTGCTCGACGGCGGCGCGGTCGAGGATGCGGATGGTGCCGCGGCGGTAGCGGATCAATCCCTGATCCTGCAGCACGCGGGCGACCGCGCTCACCGTCGTGCGCTGCACGCCGAGCATTTCGGCGAGATATTCCTGGGTCAGCGGAATCTCGTTGCCGCCGGAACGGTCCTGCGCGGTCAGCAGCCAGCGGCAGCAGCGCGCCTCGAGCGGGTGGAAGGCGTTGCAGGCGACCGACTGCATGACTTGGGCGAGCAAGGCGTCGGCATAGCGGGAGAAGAGGTCGCGGACATAGGGCGAGCGCGCCTTGGCGGCTTCGAGCGCCCTGAGGTCGAGGCGCAAGGCGAAGCCCGGCACCTGGACGACGGCGCGGGCATAAGCCGGCGCCTTGCCGTCGCTGACGATGCCGCCGACCGCGCCCTCCTTGCCGATCGTCGCGACTTCGACGGTGCGGCCGTCGGCGATGCCGATGACGATCGCCACCACCGTGCCGGCAGAGGGGAAATGGGTCGCGGGCACATCGCTGCCCGGCTCGAACAGGACGTCGCCCCGCCGCAGCTCGACCACGGTCGCATGAGGCTCGAGCAGCACGCGCTCGGCGGGGCTGAAGGTGGAGAGGAGGCGGTTGTTGGCGAAGTGCATCGACGGCACCGAGCCTAGGCCGTCGGCGCTGCGTAACGAACCCGGCACATATCCACCCCGCTTACTCCGGCGCCCGGACCGGCCGCGCGCTACTCCCCGGCGACAATTTCTAGCAAAAGCGGAGAGGCTTGTCTGTCTGCGAGCCGACATTGCGCAGCCGGTTCGAAGCGGCGGCCGAGATCATCCCGGCGACGGGCGACAGGCATTTCGGCCCGGCCGCCGTTGCGGCATCTTGCAAACACCCCCATGGGGTATGTAGAGGGCCGGCAGGAGGACCCATGGAACGCGCGAACAAGGAAAAGCTGCTCAACCGGCTGCACCGGATCGAGGGTCAGATCCGGGGCGTGGCGCGGATGGTGGCGGAAGACCGCTATTGCATCGACGTGCTGACCCAGATCCAGGCGGCACGGGCGGCGATGGCCCGGGTCGAGACCGAGATGCTGAAGGGCCATCTCGGCCATTGTATCGAAGGCGCGATCGTCGCCGGCGACAAGGACGAGCAGCGCCGCAAGGCCGGCGAGCTGATCGAATTGCTCGAGCGCAGCGCGCGGTAGAAGATGAAGTCGCTTCGCCTCGCCGCCGCCGCCGCTGCCGGGTCGCTCGCTTTCTCCCCCGCTTCGGCGCAGCATCAGGGCCATGATGCGCAGCCGATGCCGGGCATGACGATGCCCCAGCCCGCGCCGCCGCGGCAGGAGCCCGCGCCGCCGCCGGCCGGGACCGAGACCGCAGGGCATCCGGCGGAAGCGCCGCCCGAGCCGATGGGCGGCATGGAGATGGGAAGCACGGACGTCACGAGCCGGCGCGCCATGACCGGTGCGCTCGGCGCTTACCCGATGACGCGGGAAGCCTCGGGCACCGCCTGGCAGCCGGACGCTTCGATCCATGGCGGCATCGAGACGATGCGCGGAGGATGGATGCTGATGGGCCACGCGCTGCTGAACGGCGTCTACGACAGGCAAGGCGGCCGGCGGGGCGACGACACGGCCTTCGTCTCCGGCATGCTGATGGGGATCGCCCAGCGGCCGTTCGCGAACGGCAACGTCCTCCAGCTCAAGGCGATGCTGAGCCCGGACCCGTTCATGGGCAGCAGCGGCTATCCGCTGCTGCTCGCCTCGGGAGAGACCGCCAACGGCCGGGATCCGCTGATCGATCGCCAGCACCCGCACGATCTCTTCATGGAGCTGTCGGCGAGCTACAGCCTCCGCCTCGGCGGCAAGGCGAGCGCCTTCCTCTATGCCGGCCTTCCGGGCGAGCCTGCCTTTGGGCCGCCGGCCTTCATGCACCGCATGTCGATCCTGGATTCGCCGGAGGCGCCGATCTCGCACCATTGGCTGGATTCGACGCACATCACTTTCGGCGTCGTCACCGCCGGCTTCGTCTACGACAATGTCAAGATCGAGGCGTCGCGCTTCCACGGGCGCGAGCCCGACCAGCACCGCTTCGATATCGAGACGGGGCCGCTCGATTCGACGGCGGTGCGCGTGTCCTGGAATCCGACCGCGGAATTGTCGTTCCAGGGGAGTTGGGCGCACCTCGAGAGCCCGGAGCAGCTCGAGCCCGACACCAACCAGACGAAATGGTCCGCCAGTGGGATCTACACGCGGCGCCTCGGTGCGAAGGGCTGGTGGTCGACGACGGCCGCCTGGGGCCGGCGGTCGAGCGGCGGCGAGGATCTCGACGCCTGGGTGCTGGAGAGCGCCGTCAATCTCGACGACTGGACGCTTTTCGGGCGCGGCGAGGCGATTCAAAACAACGAGCTGCTCTTTGTCGGCGGCCGTCACGGGCCCAGGTTCGACGTCGGCAAGGTCTCCCTCGGCCTCATTCGCGATTTCCGCCTGGCCGCGCATGTGAAGCTCGGGCTGGGCGGCCTCTATGCCTTCAACTTCGTGCCCGCTCCGCTGAAGCCGTTCTATGGCGGCGATTCCAAAGGCGCGATGGCGTTCGTCAGGCTGAAGATCGACTAGGGAGCGGCAGGATGGCGGCCGTGTCCGTCGCCCCGCTTTCGTGCGTGCCCTGCTTTGTTCATCATCCGGAGCATCGCCGGTCCTCCCGTCGTGAAGAATCGCCAGAGGAGCAGCGCCGCGACGCCGATGAAGAAGAGGTTGAGCCAGGTCGTGTAGTTCCAGGAGATGGAGGCATCGACGATCCGCGCGTGCCGCTGCGGCGGAATCAGCCCGAGAGCGCCGAACAGCAGCTCGACGACGAGCGCAGCGCCGGCCATCGCCGCGTAGAAGCTCGCGAAGAGGAAGGCCGCCATCTTCAGTCCGTAATATTTGCGGTAGATGTTGAGGATCGGAAGCACGATCAGATCGGCATAGATGAAGGCGATCACGCCGCCGAAGCTGATGCCGCCGTTCCACAGCACCGCCGCGAGCGGCACGTTGCCGACCGAGCAGACGAACGACATCACCGCCACCAGCGGCCCGACCAGCGGCCCCCACAATTTCGCGAGCACGGGATGGCCGCTGAGGAAGAAACCCTGCCAGAAGCCCTGCGGCACCCAGGCGGCCAGCGCGCCGGCGATGAGCAGGCCGCCGGCGATGTCGACCCAGATCGAGGCCCAGTCCATCACGAAATAATGGCTGATCGCTGTAAGCCCCTTCGCCGAGGCGATCCGCCGCGGAAGCGAGCCGCCCTCCGTCACCACCATGTCCATCTCCGCATGGCCTTCCATCCGTCCCGCGATCCCCTTCTCCGCCTGCTCTTTGGCCTCCCGCACCAGCCGGCGCGACAGGAGCCGGCGGAAGATCAAAGCGACGAGGAAGACGAGGACGGGGCCGCCGGCGAACTCCGCCGCCATGAACTGCCAGCCCATCAGCACGACGAGGATGATGCCCAGCTCCAGCACCAGATTGGTGGAGGCGATTTCGAACGCCATCGCCGCGGTGAAATCGGCGCCCTTGCGGAAGATCGACCGCGCCAGCGCCACCGCCGCATAGGAGCAGGAGGAGGAGGCCGCGCCGAGAGCGGAAGCGATGGCCAGGCTCCTCGGGCTGTCGTCGGGAAGCAGCCGGCTCATCTGCTTGTGCGACACCAATGCCTGGACGACGGCCGAGAGGGCGAAGCCGAGGATCAGCGGCCAGAGGATTTCCCAGGCCATGGCGAAGGCCATGCGCAATGCTGCGAGAATGGCGTCGGACATCAGAGCTCCGTTTGGCTCTCGGCAGCAGCCTCCCCGAGGAGCCGACAGCCGAGCAGCTTGTAGATTGCCGGCCGAACGAACAGCGAGAGAAGCGGGGCCCTGACATTCCTCCGAGCCTCGGCTCGGCCAGCCGCTGCATCAGCCGATGTGCTGCTCAGAACGTCTGTTCGACGCCCAAGAAAAAACCCCTTGGCGGCCCCCATTCGGGAAGATGCCCGCCGATGCCGGTGCCGTCGCGCAGCTGGTAACGACGGTCGAAGGCGTTGATCACGTCGAACCTGATATCCAGCGGCCGGTCGCGCAGACCTTCGATCCGATAGACGGCTGCGAGATCGACCTGGACATAAGCGGGGAGGCGACCTGCCCCCGGTCCGAACAGAGGCGCGCTTTGCGGAAACCCGCTGCCATAGAGCGCGCTGGCGGACAGGCGCAGCCTTTCGATCCGCCATGATGCTCCGCCCGAGGCGGTGATCCTCTGGTCGCCTTCCGGCCGGATCCAGTGGCCGGCGGCGAACGCGCGCTCCGCATCGGTGAAATAGGCTTGATGCGAGACGATCCCCTTCGCTCTCGTCGCCGCGACGGCGAGCGAGGACCAGGCCGAGAAGGGGCCGCCGACATAGGTCAGGCTCAGCTCGACGCCGCGCGAGCGCGCCAGCGCATAGTTGAAGCTGCGCGACGCGAGGGGTGGGCCGGCGCGGCGCTCGTCGAGGAAATTCTTCGAGCGCCGCCAATAAGCGTCGAGGCCGAGGCTGAGGCCGCCCTTCGCAACCTGGACGCCGGCGTCGAGATAATCGTCGGTCTGGGCCCGCAGCGGCGCGCTCGAGACGCCGGGAAGCGCCCCCGTCGTCCCCACGAGGTCGGGCACGTCCCCCTCCTGCCGCGCCGGCACGAAATAGCGGGCATAGCCGGCGTGGAAAGCCGCGCCCTTCTTCATGCTCCAGACGAGGTTGAGACGTGGGCTGAGGGCGGTTCCGCCGCCTTCGCCGCCGACGCGGTCGAAGCGGAGGCCGGCATTGACGGTCAGCGGCGCCAGCGGCTTCCATTCGTCCTGCAGGAAGGTACTGAACCGCCCGCGCGTCCGGTGCGCGAGTTCGCGAAAGAGCATCGGTTGGTCGGACGTCTGGCGGCCGGTGGCGTCGATCGGCAGGGCCATCGAGTCGCGCGTTTCGCGCTCGCTTGCGAAATCGGCGATCGCACCGCCGCGGATCGTGTGGCGGGGGCCTGCCTGCCAGGCGCCCTCCACCTGGAGACCTGCCGCGGATTCCCGCCGCTCGACGCTTTGGCTGAGCCCGGAAAAGAGAAGATCGCCGGTCCCGTCCGGACGGTAGGCCACGCTCGAGACCAGGCCGAACACGGACGCCTGGAGGGTGGCCGGTCCATCCGACCTCAAATAGCTGGCGATGGCATAATCGCTATTCTCCCGTTGCCGCGCGTCCAGATTTTCGCTGGGGAAGCGGCTTGTCCCGCGGACCGCCAGCGGCCGCCGGAAAGGAGCGGGTGCGTCATAGGTCGCCGCGTCGAGGCCGCGCAGGTTCGGAACCTGGAACCATTCGTTGGTCGTGCCGAGGATGAGGGAGACTCGGGAGGCATCGTCGATGATGTGATCGGCGAAGGCGAAGCCCTCGATCTGGTGCGTGCGATCATGGAGCGGATCGGCGCTGCCGTCGGGGGAGCTCAGCCCCAGGCGGCTGCTTGAATAGCTTCCGGAGGCGAACAGGCTGGTCGGGCCGGACGATCCCGCCAGCTCGAAGGCTGGCTCGATCTCATGACGGCTGCCGCCGTAAAGCTCCGCCTGGCCGCCGTCCTGCAGGGCGCCGCTCTTGGTGGTGATGGCGACGACGCCGCCCGAGGCGAGGCCGTATTGGGCGGGAAGCGCGCCGGTGATGAGCTGCACCTTGTCGGCGAGGCGCGTGCTCAGCCGCTCGCCAAGATCGGCGGCGCCTTCCGGAATGACGACGTTGTTGATCCGGTATTGAAGCCCGCTCCGGCCGCGCACCAGCAGCCGTCCGGAGCCGTCCTGGGCCACGCCCGGCACCTGCAGCAGCACGCGGCCGAGGTTCGTCGTCTCTCCGCCGGGACGGTTCTCGACCGCATCGTTGGTCAAAGTATAGGTCGAGGCGCCGAGGCTCGGCTCGACCCGTTCGCGGGCGACGTCGAGGCGGCGGGCGGTGATCGTTATCTCGGTCTCGGGCTTCGCCCGCTCATCATCGTCGTCGGCATCGCGCGGCGGGGTCGCATGGGCCGACGCGGTTGCCGCAAGGGCGCCGATCAGGAGCGCGGATTTGACGAATTGCACGGCAACCCCGGAAAAGCGGAACACACAGCATCGCGGAAGAAGAAAGCTATTCGGCTGTCAATGGATAGAAGGTGCGGCTTGTCGCCGTCGGCGGGACAGCTCGCGGTAGAGCGCTTCCCGCGTCACGCCGATATCGGCGGCGAGGGCGCCCCATTCGCCTCTGGGCGGGAGCGGCCGCATCGACAGCCAGGCATCGAGCCGCCCGGCCACGCGCTTCATGCCCATGATCTCGGACCGCACGCGCATCCGGTGGACTTCGTGCGCCAGATGCTCCGCGCAGGCACGGGCGAAACCGGGATCGGCATCCATCGCCGCGCGCACGTGCGCCATCGACAGGCGGCGCAGCGACGCATCGCTTACGGCTGCCGCGTCGCAATGATAACGGGTGCCGAACATCGACGCTTCCGCCACCACGTCGCCCCTTTGGGCACGCTGCATCACGGTGGCCGTTCCATCCTCCTGATAACGCACCAGGTGAACCAGTCCGCTCTCCACCGTGAACAGGTGGCGCACCGGATCGCCGCGCCGGAACAGGGGCTGGCCGGAGCCGATCGTGAAGGCATCGGCCGGCAGGCGGCCGAGACAAGCAAGCAATTCGGACATGATCGCGATCATATTCCTGTCGCCGCCTTCCGTGCAACCTCCGGGCATCCAGCCAGGAGCAAAGACATGAGAAAGCTGTTATTCGCCGCCGTCCTCCTCGCCGTCCCCATCGGCGTTCATGCCCAGCATGTGGGCCATCAAGGGCATGACATGGCGGGCATGGATGCGGGCAACGCAACCATGCCGAAGGAGAGCGGCCAGGCCGCCTTCGGTGCTATCACCGAAGTGGTCGCCCTGCTCGAGGCCGATCCGCGCACCGATTGGTCGAAGGTCGATGTGGATGCGCTGCGGGCCCATCTGGTCGACATGGACAATGTCGTGCTTCACGCGCGGGTCGCCGCGACGCCGGTGACGGGCGGCATGCGGTTCGACATCGGCGGCGATGGAGCGGTGGCGGATTCGATCCGGCGGATGACCAGGAGCCACGACGCGATGACCGACGGTCGCGACGGCCGGCATGCGAGCGTGGCGGACACGCCCGACGGCGCGACAATGATCGTGACCGGCGACAATGCGGCGGCAGCGCAGAAAATCCGCGCGCTCGGCTTCTTCGGGCTGATGAGCGACGGCGTCCATCATCAGCAGCACCATATGATGATGGCGAAGGGTGAGATGCACCATTGAGCGCGGGGGTCGGACGGCCCCGACCCTTCGCCACCGTCAATACCGGCTCAAAGCCGCAGACCCAGCCTCGGCCCCACCCACAAGGTCAGCGAATAAAGCAGGATGGTGAGCGCGCAGCCGGCGGCGAGGGCGGCCCAGAAGGGCCAGCCGTGGCGCAGCATGTACGGGATCAGGAGGAACATCGGTTGCGAGGGGAGGACGAACCAGAAGGTCGCCTCGGCCTGGACGGCCAGGCGGACCTTGTCGCCGGTGTCGCGCCACAGCCAGATCATGGCGAGCACCGACACGAGCGGCAGGGAGGCGATCAGCCCGCCCCATCCCGGATAGCGCTTGGCGACCTCCGAGATGATGGCGACGATGAGCCCGGACAGCCCGGCCTTGACGACGAGGTAGAGCATCGCCCTCCCGTGCCTCAGCGGGGGGCGAAAGGGAAGCGGATGCGCGCGTTGCGGCCGTGCCCGCTGCGGCCTATGGCGGCGCCGGCGCGACGGGCCGATGGGACGCGACGGCGACCCGGCCGTTAAGGCCCGGTCGGCGCGAACGGGAGAGAGAGAATGGTGGATAGAAGGCGGCTGGGGCGGGACGGTCCCGAAGTCTCGGCGATCGGGCTCGGCTGCATGGGCATGTCCGAATTTTACGGCGCCAAGGACGATGCCGAATCGATCGCGACCATCCGCCACGCGCTCGACCGCGGCATCGACTTCCTCGACACTGCCGACATGTACGGCGTCGGCCGCAATGAGGAATTGGTCGGCCGCGCCATCGCCGGCCGCCGCGACGAGGTCTTCCTCGCCACCAAATTCGGCAATGTCCGCGGCGAGGACGGCAGCTTCAAGGGCGTCTGCGGCCGGCCGGATTACGTCCGCTCCGCCTGCGAGGCGAGCCTGAAGCGCCTCGGCGTCGAGACCATCGACCTCTATTACCAGCACCGGGTCGATCCCGAGGTGGCGATCGAGGAGACGGTCGGCGCCATGGCCGAGCTGGTCCAGGCGGGGAAGGTGCGCTTCCTCGGCTTGAGCGAGGCCGCGCCCGCGACGGTGCGGCGCGCGCACGAGACGCACCCCATCGCCGCCCTCCAGACCGAATATTCATTGTGGAGCCGCGATCCCGAGGCCGAAATCCTGCCGACCGTGCGCGAGCTCGGTATCGGCTATGTCGCCTACAGCCCGCTCGGGCGCGGCTTCCTCACCGGCCAGATCACGCGTCCGGAGGATTTTCCCGAGGACGATTTCCGCCGCTTCCACCCGCGCTTCACCGGCGAGAATTTCGAGAAGAACATCGCCCTCGTCCACGAGATCGAGCATATGGCGGCGGCGAAGGGCGTGAGCGCCGCCCAGCTCGCTCTGGCCTGGGTGCTGGCGCAGGGGGAGGACGTCGTGCCGATCCCCGGCACCAAGCGGCGCTCGTATCTCGACCAGAATATCGCGGCGCTGGACGTGCGGCTGAGCCGGGAGGAGCTGGCGCGGCTCGACGAGATATTGCCTCCCGGCGCCGCTTCGGGCCCACGCTATCACGAGCGCGGCATGGAGACGGTGAACCGCTGAGGGCCGAGGGGGTCCGCTTTCAGCGGGCGTCGTGGAAGATGAGGCCGAGGGTCAGCCGCTCGCCCGAGCGCAATTCGCTGACGCCGTGGCGCATCGCCGTTCGGTAGAAGCCGCGCGTGCCGCGGACCGGCCGGTGGCGGACCGGGAAGACGACGGCGTCGCCGCGGCGGAGCGGCACGACCGAGCCGCGCGACTGCATGCGCGGCCTTTGTTCGACCAGCAGGAACTCCCCGCCGTCGAAATCCTCGCCCTGCTCGGACAGCAGGATCGCGACCTGCAGCGGGAAGACCAGATCGCCGTAAACGTCCTGATGGAGCGCATTGTAATCGCCGGCGCGGTAGCGGAGGAGGAGCGGCGTCGGCCGGCCCTGCCCGGCCTCCCGGCAGCGCGCGAGATAATCCTCGTGGGCGGGAGGAAAGTCGGCCGGCGCGCCGAGCACCGCCGCCCAGCGATTGGCGATTTCGGCCAGCGGCGGATAGAGCCAAGCCCGCAGCCGTGCCACCAGCGGCGGCAGGGGATAAGCGAAATAGCGATATTCGCCCGAACCGAAGCCGTGTCGCGCCATGACGATGGTCGAGCGGAAGGCGCCGTCCTCGTCGTACAGCGCGCGCAGGTCGGCGCATTGGTTTTCGTCGAGCAAGGACGGCAACGAGGCCCAGCCCCGCATGTCGAGCTGCTTCGAAAGCTGCGTTGCGTCGACCCTGGTCGGCGAGATATCGTGTGCTTCCATGTCGCGGGGCCTGCCCCCTCGCGGCCGACCGGGCACCCCGGGTCTTGCGGTCAAACCGAGCCGAGCGGCTTGGCCTTGTCGGACGAGCCGCCGGACGGCAGTCTGCTGAAAGCGGGAGGCGAAAAAATGGCCAACAACAAGACCCAGGAGACCGATGCCGATGTCGGCGCTTTCCTCGCTTCCGTCCCCGATCCGGCGCGGCGGGCGGACGCGCAGGCGCTTTGCGAGACGATGGCCAGGATCACAAGCGAGCCGGCGCGGCTCTGGGGCCCGAGCATCGTCGGCTTCGGCCGCTACCATTACAAATATGAGAGCGGCCGAGAAGGCGAATCGATGCTGGTCGGCTTCTCGCCGCGGGCGAAGGAGCTGGTCCTCTATCTCGGCCTCGGCGCCGGCGGGCGCGACGACCTGCTTGCGCGCCTCGGCAGGCACAGGACCGGCAAGGGCTGCCTCTATCTGAAGTCGCTCGCCGATGCGGATTCGGGGGTGCTCGAGACGCTGATCGCCGTCTCCTACGCCTCGGCCCGCGAACGCCACGCCGCCGGCTGAAGGGAAAGCGGGCCGATCATCCACCTGGCGGCGTAGCGGGCGGCCTTTCGGGGCTCGACAGGTTGCCGAGGAGGACGGGCATATCGAGGTCTCCGCCGATGAAACCGACGAGGACCTGGTCGCCCGTTTCGGGCAGGCAGAAGCTGTCGGACGCGTTCGACTGGCAAACGCGCGCCCAGACCGGCTGGTCCGCGAGCACGCTGGGGATCATCACCCGCACGCGGAAATCGCCCGTGGGATCGTTCGTGTCGATCACCACACCAATGTCCAGATTCTGCATCCCGCTTCCCCCTTCGCTGCGCAGAAGCATAGGCCCGAGCGGTGCCGGGCGTGAGTCCCAGCTGCCGGCTGGAGCATTGCGCCCGTCATTGCGAGGAGCGAAGCGACGCGGCAATCCAGTCCGGCGCATGGCTCGTAATCAGCACTGGATTGCCGCGCTCCGCTCGCAATGACGGGACGTGGGTAAGCCCTACCTCTTCGAGAACTGGAAGGACCGGCGGGCCTTGGCGCGGCCGTACTTCTTGCGCTCGACGACGCGCGGGTCGCGGGTCAGGAAGCCGGCCTGCTTGACCGCCGGGCGCAAAGTCGGCTCGTAGCGGGTGAGGGCGGTCGAGATGCCGTGGCGCACGGCGCCGGCCTGGCCCGAAAGGCCGCCGCCTTTGACGGTCGCGATCACGTCATACTGGCCGCGGCGCTCGGTGATGTCGAACACCTGGTTGATGATCAGGCGCAGCGTCGGCCGGGCGAAATAGACGTTCTGGTCGCGGCCGTTGACGACGATCTGGCCGCTGCCCGGCTTCAGCCAGACGCGGGCGACGGCGTCCTTGCGGCGGCCGGTCGCATAGGCCCGGCCCTGCTTGTCGAGCTGCTGCTCGCGAAGCACCGCCTGGATCTGCGAGCCCTGGGTGGAGACGCCCTGATCCTCGGCCGGCGCGGGCGCGCCGGCTTCGCCCTCGGCGGGCGCGGCGGCCGGGGCAGGGGCCGGAGCCGGAGCCGGAGCGGCGCCGGTCAGCCCGGCGAGATCGGAAAGGGACTGGCGATTGTCGGACATCAGGCACCCACCTTGTTCTTGCGGTTCATGCCCGCGACATCGAGAATTTCGGGGCTCTGGCCGCCGTGCGGATGCTCGGTGCCGTTATAGAGGTGAAGGGCGCGCATCTGGTCGCGGCCCAGCGGTCCCCGCGGGATCATCCGCTCGACCGCTTTCTCCAGCACGCGCTCGGGGAACTTGCCCTCGAGCACCTTGCCGGCGGTGACGCCCTTGATGCCGCCGACATAGCCGGTGTGGCGCCAGTAGACCTTGTCCTGCAGCTTCTTGCCGGTGAAACGCACCTTGCCGGCGTTGACGACGACGACATGGTCGCCGCAATCGACATGGGGCGTGTAGCTCGGCTTGTGCTTGCCGCGCAGGATGTTGGCGATGATCGACGCGAGCCGCCCGACCACGAGCCCCTCGGCATCGATCAGATGCCATTTCTTCTCCACCTCGTGCGGCTTGGCCGACTTGGTGGTCTTCATCAGCGCCTTCATGGCCTGAATCTCCCTTGAGGATGCGACCTCTTTTGAAAAGCAGTGCGCCGCCTCACAGGGGCGGCGCCGAGGCGGGTAAATGGCAGCCGAGGCCCTCGAAGTCAAGGAAAAGCGCGGCTTTTGCGGAAGGTAAAATGATACCTTCGAGCGTCATAGTCGCCGGCGATGGCCGATTTCGTCGACGTCAATCGCGCCGAAGGGCGACTTCGCCCGCGACCGATTCCGCGACCCAGCCGGCATAGGCCTCGAGCGCCGCCGCGATCGGCCACACCACCGCCGCCGGCACGTCGTAGCTGTGCAGCGCCGCGAGGCGGGCGATCAGGGCCTCGGCGCCGCCGGCCGTCGTCTTGAACAACACCGCGACCTCCTCGGCATCCTCGACCTTGCCTTTCCAGCGATAGATCGAGCGGCAGGGACCGAGGATGTTGGCGCAGGCGGCGAGCCGCTCCTCGACTAGGGTGCGGGCAATGCGGGCGGCCTCATCTTCCTCCGCGAAGGTCGCGTAGACGGTGACGATGTCCGTCACGCCGGCCGCTCGCCCAAAACATGCGAGGTGGCGAGAATTGTGGCGAGCAGCAGCACCGCCATCCCCTGATGCGCGGCGGCGATCGGGATGGCGACGCCGCTGAGCAGGGTCGAGATGCCGAGCGAGATCTGCAGGCCTACGGCGACGATCAAGGCGGCGGCGTGGCGGCTGCGGCCGCGGCGCCATGCCGTCGCGGCGAGCAAGGCCACCAAGGCCGCCACGCCCCAGGCCAGCCAGCGGTGGACGAACTGCACGACGATCGGATTGTCGACGAAATTGCGCACCCAGGGATGCATCATCTGCGTGTCGCTCGGGAACCATTCGTCGCCCATTTTCGGCCAGCTATTGTAGGCGAAACCGGCGTCGAGGCCGGCGACATAGGCGCCGAACATCAGCTGCAGCGCGAGCAGGGACAGGGCCCAGATCCCCGCCGTCGGCATTCGTGCCGGCCGTGCCGCGGGATCGCGGGCGAGGGCGCGCAGGTCGAGCGCGACCCACAGACAGGCCGAGAAGATGGTCAGCGCGGTCAGCAGGTGGATGGCGAGGCGGATATGGCTGACCTCCGGCCGCTCGACCAGTCCCGAGGCGACCATCCACCAGCCGATCGCCCCCTGCAGCCCGCCGAGCCCGAGGATCGCGACCAGCTTCCAGCCATAGCCCTTCGGGATCGCCCGCTTCCAGGCGAACCAGGCGAGCGGGAAGAAGAAGACGAGGCCGATCACCCGGCCGAGCAGCCGGTGGACATATTCCCAGAAGAAGATGGTCTTGAAGTCGGCCAGCGTCATGCCGGTATTGACCAGCTGATATTGCGGGCTCTGCCTGTAGGCGGCGAATTCGGCCTGCCATTGCGCATCGCCGAGCGGCGGCAGCGCACCCGCGACCGGCTCCCATTTGACGATCGACAGGCCGGATTCGGTCAGACGGGTGATGCCGCCCACCACCACCGTCGCCAGCACCATCGCCGCCACCAGCAGCAGCCAGTTGGACAGAGCGAAGGGGCGCGGCCGGGCGGGCGCGGACGGGGCGGCGGCTTTCGTGGCCATGGCCCGCGCCTATCGTTCCGGACGGCGCTTCTCAATGCAACTTTTTCGAAATATGTGATGTTGTAACTTCACTATCGGGCGATTATAGAGCGGCTGCGAAAGGAATGAGCGCAAAGATGTTCGCCAATGCGGCGCAAAGGGGGCTGTTCGACCGGATGGCCATCGGCCTCTCCGGCCTGTGCCTCGTCCATTGCGTGGCGAGCGCGATCTTCGTCGCCCTGCTCGCCTCGGCCGGCGGCATGCTGCTCGATCCGCGGATCCACGAGACCGGCCTGGTCTTCGCCATCGGCCTCGGCATCGCCGCGCTTGGCCGCGGCATCGTCCATCACGGCTTCATGATGCCTGCGGCGGTCGGCGGCCTCGGCCTCGGCGTGATGGCGGGCTCGCTCAGCCTTCCCGAAGGCGGCGCCGGCACCGTCTACACGATCGTCGGGGTCCTCATCCTTGCTCTGGGCCACGATTTGAACCGTCGCGCAGTCGCCTGAAGCGCATTCATCCGGGGCGGGCGCTTGCCGCAGCCCCGTCGAACGCCTAAATTCGTTTCATGGCCGATCACCAGCATCACGCGCGGCATCATCACGATCGCGAGGAGGGCGGCTCGCTCGCCGGCGCGGCGCGTACGACGATGGAGGCTTCGGGCGAGCAGTGGACGCAGATGCGCGCCGCCGTCTTCGAGGCGCTGGCGAGCTTCGACCGCCCCGCTTCCGCTTACGACATCGCCGACAAGGTCTCGAAGGACCAGGGCCGCCGCGTCGCCGCCAACAGCGTCTACCGGATCCTCGACCTGTTCGTGAACGCCAACGTCGCCCGGCGGGTCGAAAGCGCCAACGCCTATGTCGCCAACGATCACCCGGCCTGCCTCCACGACTGCATCTTCCTGATCTGCGACAATTGTGGCCAGACCACCCATCTCGACGACGACAAGCTGGCGGGCGGCGTCCGCGACGCGGCGAAACAGGCCGGCTTCTCCCCCGACCGCCCGGTGATCGAGGTCCGCGGCACCTGCGAGGATTGCCGCAAGGATTGAGGGTCTGCCGGTAGAGGCCGTGCAGTACCCTTCATCCCGGCGGAGGCCGGGATCCCAGGGAGATTTGCCGCGGAAGTTGGGCAGATGCTGCACATACGTTCCTGCGTATCTCCACTGGGATCCCGGCCTCCGCCGGGATGACGGGTTTTGTACTAGCCGGCTCCTTCAGGCGTGCGCATAACGGCGCACCATGACCGCCGCACCCTCCCGATGAGCGAACCCGAATCCCTCGCCACGATCGAAGGGGTGGACGAGCATGTCCGCCGCCATTCCTACGACCGGCTGATCATGCTGTCGGACGGCATCTTCGCGATCGCGACCACTTTGGCGGCGCTCGACGTCCGCCTGCCGACCCGCGGCGGCCTGATCGAGCTGATCGTCGCCGGCCGGCGCAGCCTCCTGGTCTATTTCCTGAGCTTCGTGATCGCCGGCATCTTCTGGATCAGCAACCGCAATCTGTTCGCGCGGCTGCGCAGGGTCGACCTGCCGCTGACCATCCTGACGCTGGCGATGCTGTGCCTGATCGCGCTCATCCCGGCGATGATCCGCACCGTCTATCTGGAGTCGGGCGGCGAGGCCCGCCTCAGCCTCTACGGCCTGACCATGTTCGCCTGCGGCCTGCTCAACACCCTGATGTGGGGCTATGCTGCCTTTCGTCCGGGCCTGATGCTGCCGGGCGTGAGCCGCAGCGAGAAATGGGTCCGCTTTGCCGCCGCGGCCGCTTTGCCGCTGCTGTTCCTGCCGGTCCTGCTGATCCCGCCGGATCGACTGGCAACGGTGATGCTGCCGCTCGCCGTCCTGCTGGTGCTTCTCCGCCGCATCGTGCTTCCGAAATGGCTGCGGCGGGCCGGGCTGCGATAGAAGGCGCGGCGCGCCGGTGCTGCACCCCGCCTGCACAGCATCAACATTCGACAAAATGGGCGCTTTTCACTAGCTCGCGGGGCCGACAAGGATCATATCAGCCCCGATGACCGACCGCCCCGAGACGCCCCTCCTCGACCAGGTTTCGACCCCCGCCGATCTGCGCCGGCTCGATCCCGGCCGGCTGCGCCAGCTCGCCGACGAGCTCCGCGCCGAGACGATCTCGGCCGTGTCGACGACCGGCGGCCATCTCGGCGCCGGGCTCGGCGTCGTCGAGCTCACCGTCGCGCTCCACTACGTCTTCGACACGCCGGCGGACCGGCTGATCTGGGACGTCGGCCACCAGGCCTATCCGCACAAGATCCTGACCGGCCGGCGCGACCGCATCCGCACCCTGCGCCAGGGCGGCGGCCTTTCCGGCTTCACCCGCCGTGCGGAGAGCGAATACGACCCGTTCGGCGCCGCCCACAGCTCGACCTCGATCTCGGCGGCGCTCGGCTTCGCCGTCGCCAACAAGCTTGCCGGCACGCCGGGCAAGGCGATCGCGGTGATCGGCGACGGCGCCATGTCGGCCGGCATGGCCTATGAGGCGATGAACAATGCCGAAGCGGCCGGCAACCGGCTGATCGTGATTCTGAACGACAACGACATGTCGATCGCGCCGCCCGTCGGCGGCCTTTCCCATTATCTCGCCCGCCTGGTCTCCTCGCCCAAATATCTGACCCTGCGCCACCTCGCCCAGCGTTTCGCCCGCAAGCTGCCGAACCGGCTCCACAACCTCGCCCGCAAGATGGAGGAGTTCGGCCGCGGCCTCGCCACCGGCGGCACCCTGTTCGAGGAGCTGGGCTTCTATTATGTCGGCCCGGTCGACGGCCATAATGTCGAGCGGCTGGTCAAGATCCTCGAAAATGTCCGCGATGCCGACGAGGGGCCGATGCTGGTCCATGTCGTTACCAAGAAGGGCAAGGGCTATGGCCCGGCCGAGGCGGCGGCCGACAAATATCACGGCGTCCAGAAGTTCGACGTTGTCTCCGGCGTCCAGGCGAAGAGCGAGCCGGGGCCGCCGAGCTACACGGCCGTCTTCGCGCAGGCGCTGGTCGCGGAGGCGGAGCGCGACGAGAAGGTGGTTGCGATCACCGCGGCGATGCCGTCCGGCACCGGCCTCGACCGGTTCGGCGCCTTGTTCCCCGAGCGGATGTTCGACGTCGGCATCGCCGAGCAGCATGCCGTGACCTTCGCCGCCGGTCTCGCCGCCCAGGGCTACCGGCCGTTCTGCGCCATTTACTCGACCTTCCTCCAGCGCGCCTACGACCAGGTCGTCCACGACGTCGCCATCCAGAATTTGCCGGTCCGCTTCGCCATGGACCGGGCCGGGCTGGTCGGCGCCGACGGCGCCACCCATGCCGGCAGCTTCGACCTCGCCTATCTCGGCACCCTGCCCAATTTCACATTGATGGCGGCGGCCGACGAGGCCGAGCTCGTCCACATGGTCCACACCATGGCGCTGCATGACAGCGGCCCGATCGCGGTCCGCTACCCCCGCGGCAACGGCACCGGCGTGCCGCTTCCCGCGACGCCCGAGCGGCTCGAGATCGGCAAGGGCCGGATCGTCCGCGACGGCAAGAAGGTGGCGATCCTCTCCCTCGGCACCAGGCTCGAGGAAGCGCTGAAGGCCGCAGAGGCGCTGGAGGGGAGGGGTCTTTCGACGACGGTCGCCGACCTCCGCTTCGCCAAGCCGCTCGACGAGGCCTTGATCCGCCGCCTGCTCACCAGCCACGAAGTCGCGGTCACGGTCGAGGAAGCCTCGATCGGCGGCCTCGGCGCCCATGTCCTCACTTTGGCGAGCGACCTCGGCCTGATCGACGCCGGCCTCAAGCTCAGGACCATGCGCCTGCCCGACCATTTCCAGGACCAGGACAAGCCCGAGCGCCAATATGCGGATGCCGGCCTGGACGCCGACGGGATCGTCGAAACCGTCCTGAAAGCCTTGCGGCACAATAGCGCGGGGGTCGTGGAGGGGGCGCGGGCCTGAGCTACGGAGCGGACTACTCCAGTCATTGCGAGGAGCGTAGCGACGCGGCAATCCAGCGAGCATTTGATCCAGGATCAGCACTGGATTGCACGCTCCCCTCGCAATGACGAAAGCCCAAAATGCAAAAGCCGCCGGGATGGCCGGCGGCTTGCAGTGCTTCGTCGCGTGGCGACGCCGTTACATCAGGACGATCGCGACGACGAGCATCTGAGCGGCGAGCGCGACCATGCCGGCCGCCGCTGTCTCGAACATACGCATTTCATTTCCTTCACATCAGCGGGAGCCGTTTCGCTTCCGCAACGCTCATTTAGGGCGGCCGCAGCTATTCTCAACTGCAAAGATAGACAATGACAAATGCAGAAACTGCATCTGCTGGCTCCAATTTCCTCGCGCGCTGCGTGGGTCCTCGCTTAAGATGGTTCACGCGAAGGCGCGAAGGGGCCGCGATGATGGATGTCGAGGAGCTTGCCAGCATTGCGATCGATTGCGGTTTAAAGCTCCACAAGGAGCTTGGACCGGGCCTTCTCGAATCCGTCTATGAAGCGGTCATGGCGGCGAGCCTGGTTCGTCGTGGACTGGCCGTTGAGCGGCAGAAGCCGATCCCCATAGAGTTTGACGGCATGGTCCTTGGAGAGGGCTTCCGCGCAGATCTGCTCGTCGAAGGACGATTGATCATCGAGATCAAATCGGTCGATCGACTCGCGCCGGTCCATGGCCGCCAGCTCCAGACCTATTTGCGCCTCGCCAGGCAGCCCTTGGGGCTGCTCATGAACTTCGGCGGCGAAACCTTCCGCGAAGGTCTCAAGCGTGTCGTGAACGATCACCGCTTCGCGTCTTCGCGCCTTCGCGTGAACCGATCTTCCCTGATCGAAGCGACGCCTCCATCAGAATGAAAGCGCGCGCCGATCAATTGCTCGTCGATCGCGGGCTCGCGGAGAGTCGGGCGAAGGCGCAGGCTTTGATCCTCGCCGGCCTGGTCTTTTCGGGCGAGCGCAGGATCGAAAAAGCGGGGCAGGGGCTGGCCGGAGACGCGGCGCTCGAGGTGCGCGGGCGGGAGCATCCCTTCGTGTCGCGGGGCGGCGTGAAGCTCGCTCATGCGCTCGATCATTTCGGCTGGGACGTCGCCGGGGCGGTGGCGCTCGACATCGGCTCCTCCACCGGCGGCTTCACCGATGTCCTGCTCCAGCGGGGGGCCGCGAAAGTGTTCGCGGTGGACGTCGGCACCAACCAGCTCGCCTGGAAGCTGCGCCAGGATCCGCGCGTGATCGTCCACGAACAGACCAATGCGCGTTATCTCACCGACGCGATCGTCACCGAACCGGTCGACATCCTGGTCTGCGACGCGAGCTTCATCTCGCTCGCCAAGGTGCTCGACAAGGCGCTGGATTTCGCCAGGCCCGGCGGCCGCCTCGTCGCCCTGATCAAGCCGCAATTCGAGGCCGGGCGAAGCGAGATCGGCAAAGGCGGCGTCGTCCGCGATCCGACCGTCCACGCCCGCGTCTGCGAAGCTGCCGCCGCCTGGATCGCCTCGCGCGGCTGGACGGTCGAGGGCGTGGTGCAAAGCCCGATCACCGGTCCCGAAGGCAATGTCGAGTTCCTGCTCGCCGCGCGAAAGGCTTGATCCGCCCCCTTGCGCACGGGTAGCGCGCCGGGGATGACGGCGATTGCCTCCCGCGCGCAATTGCGCATGTCCTATCTGCGCTGGGCGCTGGTGACGGTGCCGTCGGTCCTGCTGCTCGGGACCCTTTCAGGCGTCGCCTCCAATTCGGGCTATGCCAATGGCTGGTTCGCCGCGTTGCGCAAGCCCGCCTTCATGCCGCCCGCCTGGGTCTTTCCGGTCGCCTGGACGCTCCTCTACATCGGCCTCGGCCTGGCGCTGGCCCTCATCCTTCACGCTCGCGGCGCGCGCGGCCGGCCGCTGGCGCTGGGCCTCTTCTTCCCCCAGCTCGCGCTCAATTACGCCTGGTCGCCGCTTTTCTTCGCCGCGCACAAGGCGAGCCTCGCTTTCTGGGTGATCGTCGCGATGTTTGCGCTGGCCGCGGCCGCCGCCTTTCTCTTCTCGCGCATCCGCCGCGTCGCGGGCCTGCTGATGCT
Organism: Alphaproteobacteria bacterium; assembly: GCA_028293025.1. Classification (GTDB taxonomy): domain Bacteria; phylum Pseudomonadota; class Alphaproteobacteria; order Sphingomonadales; family Sphingomonadaceae; genus Allosphingosinicella. The sequence continues at coordinate 11,263 of JAQGLF010000042.1, read as the reverse complement.
GCCCTATCTCGCCTGGCTGCTCTTCGCCGGCGCGCTCAATCACGCGATCTGCACGCTCAATCCGGACGCGGAGCTTGCGGCGCCCGCCTCGGGCACCGATATCCCGCTCTGAACCTATCCCAGGAGGACGATCATGCAGTCCGAAAACCGCCTGTTCGACGATTTCGTCAAGGTGATGAACGGCGCTACCGGCACGCTCGCCGGCATGACCCGCGAGGCCGAAGGCGCCTTTCGCGAGCGGATGCGCGAATGGATCGGCGGCCTCGACATGATCAGCCGCGACGAGTTCGAGGCGGTGAAGGCGATCGCCGTCGCCGCCCGCGAGGAGAATCATGCGCTGAAGGTCCGGCTCGACGCGCTCGAGGCGGCTGCGGCGGCCGGCGGCGCCGGAAAGCCGAAGAAATCCACAACTTCGTCGCCGCCGGGCGTGTAATCCACAACATAATGTATGTGCTGGCCCGCGCTCCCCTTGCGCTTTAGGGGAGCGCCGGGCAGATTCGCCCGTGAACAAACGCGGGCCGGGGACGCGAGATGAACGTCGACGAGTACGAGCTGGAGCGGGAGACGAGTGCTCCCATCGACATGCTCGAACATTATTTCAGCGCTCATAACTGGTCCTATGAACGGGGCGGGGACGAAGAGATCGTCGCCAACTTCCAGGGCAGCTGGGCGCAATACGAGCTTCGCGCGGTATGGCGGGACGAGGACCATGTCCTCCAGTTCCTGGCGCTCCCCGACATCCGCGTCGCCGCCGACAAGCGTGCCGCGGTTTACGAGACGATCGGCCTCGTTAACGAGCAGCTCTGGCTCGGCCATTTCGAATTGTGGAGCAATAGCGGCCTCGTCCTCTTCCGCCACGCCGTCCTTCTGGAAGGCGACGAAAGCGGCCTCCTCTCGCTCCAGCAGGCCGAGACTTTGGTCGAGACGGCGATCGAGGAATGCGAGCGCTTCTACCCGGTCTTCCAGTTCGTCCTCTGGGCCGGCAAGACCCCCCAGGAAGCGATCGCCGCGGCTTTGATCGAAACCCAGGGCGAGGCCTGACCTCGCACGTCGTCCCAGCGAAGGCTGGGACCCCAGCGAGGACATGCACGGACGTTTGAGCCGCGCCCCTCACCATAGCTCGCGCCTTCTTTCACTGGGATCCCAGCCTCGCTGGGATGACGCCGACGAGCCTTACCCCTCCACCGCCTGGATGCGTTCGAACAGATCCTCCCATTCGGGATTATGCTCCTGGATGAGCTGCAGCTTCCACAGCCGCAGCCAGGCCTTGATCGCCTTCTCCCGGCGGATCGCCTCCTCGATCCTCTCGTGCGGCTCCGCATAAACCAGGCGGGTGCAGTGATGCCGCCGCGCAAACACGGCGCCTTCCCCGGCGCGATGCTGCGCGATGCGCCGGACGAGGTCCGCGGTCACGCCGACATAGAGCACCCCGTGCGGCTTGTTGCACAGGATGTAGACCCAACCGCCCCGCATGGCGTCGACGCTGCCCGTCCATGCGTAGATTCGCAACGCCTTCGTAAAGAGACATCGCCCGAGCGGAGGCTGGGGCCCCAGCGAGAGCACGCACGGTGCTGGAGCCTCGCCCGGCAACCCTGTAAGTGCTGGCTCTCACTGGGGCCCCAGCCTTCGCTGGGGCGACGAGCATAGCCGGGCGACGAGAAGCACATGACCGACTCCCCCCTTCTTCCCGGACCCCTCTTCCTGATCGGCTGCGGCAATATGGCGGGGGCGATGCTGACCGGCTGGCTCGATGCCGGCGCCCATCCGGGCGAGATCACGGTTGTGCGGCCGAGCGGGCGACCGGTGGGGCGGGGGGTTCGGGTCCTCACGATGCTGCCGGAGGACGAGGTGCCGGCGCTCGTCCTGCTCGGCGTCAAGCCGCAGAAGCTGGACGAGGTCGCCCCGGCCCTTGCTCCCGTGCTCGCGCCGGAAACGATCCTCGTCTCGATCCTCGCCGGCGTCGAGGTCGAGGCGTTGCGGCAGCGTTTCCCCGTGCCGCGAGCCATCGTCCGCGCCATGCCCAACACGCCCGTCGCTTTGCGCAAAGGCGTCGTCGGCCTCCATTCCCGGGACGCCGAGCCCGCCGCCCGCGCCACGATCGAGCGGCTGATGGCGGCGCTCGGCCATGTCGAATGGATCGACGACGAGGCCCTGTTCGCCCTCGCCGGCCACCTCACCGCCGCCGCCCCCGCCTTCCTCTACCGCTTCCTCGATGCGCTCACCGAGGCCGCCGCCGCCCTCGGCCTGCCGGAGGACCAGGCGCGCCGTCTGGCCGTATTCATGGCAGAGGGCGCCGCCGCGCTCGCCGCCGCCTCTCCCGAGCCGCCGGCCGAGCTCGCCCGCCGCGTCGCCAGCCCCGGCGGCACCACCGAGGCGGGGCTGAAGATGCTCGATGCCGAGGAGGGCCTGCGCCCGCTGCTGCTGCGCACCCTCGATGCCTCCCGCCGCCGCGGGATCGAAATGGCCGAGGCGGCGCGCAAGCCCGCTTCCTGACCCGCTCCAGCTCCACACCATTCGCTTCCGCCCGGCGCCCGTTTGGGTTAATCTCGCGCTCTGGAAGGGAGAGCGGGGGCGCTTTTCCTCGCGATCAGGGGGGCCAGCCACATGAAAATCGCCACCACGCTCCGTGCGGCCGCGGCCGCGGCGCTCATCCTTTGCGTCGGCACCCCGGCGCCCGCCCAGCTCGGCGGCCTCGGCCATGCGCTCGGCCGGCTCGGCCAGAATGCGCCGGTCCCGAACTTCCTCGGCGGCAAGGAGCCGATCACCACCAGCCTCCCCGATGCAAAATGGGGCGATCCAACCAAGGACGGCTTCTCCCCGCGCGAGGCTTTGCGCGCGCTGATGCAGCTCCAGCGCACGCCCAATGGCGGCTTCGTCCTCCAGCCCGGTTATTATGCCTTGCTCGACCAGAGCTATTGCCTCCACGCCGGCACCCACGGGCCGGGCGGCGGCGACGGCTATCTCTACGCGCCGCCCAGGGGCCCGGCGCAGGACGCGGTGATGACGATCGTCCGCAATTCGGTGAACCATCCCGAGATCGACCAGCATCTGATCCAGACCCTGCTCTGGGCGATCATCGCCCGCGCCAAGTTCGAGGACTTGAGCAGCGAGCACAAGGCAGTCGCCGCGCGTTTGCTCTCGCCGCGCCAGCTCGCCTCGCTCAACCGCAGCGCGCTCGACATCCTCAGCGGCTCCGGCTTGCCGTTCGACATGCCCGCTCCCTTGCGCAGGATCGCCGAGGCCGAGGCCAATCTGCGGCGGATGCTGAGCACGCCCGGCGCCACTTATGCCGAGCTCGAGCGCGCCGCCGTCCTCGCCGGCGCGGCGCCGATGGGCCCGGGCAGCCAGGAAATCCCCTCCGGCCGCTGGAGCCTCCACCCGGACGGCTATTACATCCGCTACATCCCCGAATCCTACACCCACACGCGGGTGGAGATCTGGGTGCCGCAGGGCAGCCCGGCGGTGGGCCGGGAATACGACCCGGCGACCCACATCGCCGTCCCCGGCAACACGTCGCGGCAGCGGCTGATCCAGTCGGGGAGGGCGTGGCGGAGCTGAGGGAAGGTCGGCTGGCCTTCGCCGTCGGACAATCCCCACACCGTCATTGCGAGGCGCGAAGCGACGCGGCAATCCGGCCCGCGTTCGCGACAGGACCAGCGCCGGATTGCTCCGCTCCGCTCGCAATGACGCGGGACCCCGGAACGACTCTGACGCCGCAACTTCCTCCACATTGACGCCCACCCCCGCCCGGCCCTATCCCGCGCCGCGACGAGACCCGAGGGCGAAGGAATGACCGACCAGCGCAGCTATGACGATCGCGACGGCCGGATCTGGCTGGACGGCAAGCTGGTGCCGTGGCGCGAAGCGGAGGTCCACGTCCTCACCCATGCCCTCCATTACGCCTCCTCGGTCTTCGAGGGGCAGCGGGCCTATGCCGGCGAGATTTTCCGCCTCACCGACCACAGCAAGCGGCTCAGGAGGAGCGGCGAGCTGCTCGGCTTCGACATCCCCTGGAGCGTCGAGGAGATCGACCAGGCCTGCCGCGACGTGTTGAAGGCGAACGACCTCGAGGATGCCTATATGCGTCCGCTCGCTTGGCGCGGCTCCGAGCAGATGGGTGTTTCGGCGCAGAAGTCAAAGATCCACCTCGCCATCGCCTGCTGGTATTGGGGCGCCTATTTCGGCGAGGAGGCGCTGATGAAGGGCCTCCGCCTCGACATCTCCAAATGGCGCCGCCCAGCCCCCTATACCGCGCCGACCGAATCCAAGGCCGCGGGCCTCTACATGATCTGCACGCTGGCCCGGCACGACGCGCAGGCGAAAGGCTATGACGACGCCTTGATGTTCGACTGGCGCGGCCAGGTGGCGGAAGGAACGGGGGCCAACGTCTTCTTCGTCCGCGACGGCGCCCTCCACACGCCGGTGCCGGACTGCTTCCTGAACGGCATCACCCGGCAGACCGTGATCGAACTGGCGCAGAAGCGCGGCATCGCAGTGCAGGAAAGGGTGATCTGGCCGGAGGAGCTCGAAAGCTTCGAGCAGATGTTCCTCACCGGCAGCGCCGCCGAGGTGACCCCCGTCGCCGAAGCCGGCCCCTGGCGCTTCGAGGTCGGCGAAATGACCCGGCTGCTGCGCAAGGATTATCTCGACCTGGTGCACCGGCGGGTGTCCAACGCCTGACGCGAAGGCGCCACGGGGAGAGAGGCCAGCCCAATCCGCTCTTCCCCGGGGTGCAGGGGCCGCTATAAGGCGCCGGCCCACCGGCCGTTGGGGCGTCGCCAAGTGGTAAGGCACCGGTTTTTGGTACCGGCATTCGCAGGTTCGAATCCTGCCGCCCCAGCCAGCCTCGTGATGCGCTCTGGAACAATCGCATTGGTACGAAAGCGCGCGGCATTCGGCAGAACCTGCCGAATTTGGATCATCGGCGGCGCAGGCAGTGGCGGGATCGATGTAAAGCGGAAGTCGAGGGGGCGGCCGGCGAGGAAGACTCCGCCCGAAATGGGGGTGAATGGCGCGTTGCCGCCTGGATAATATGTGTTACGATCCCTGCGCGAGCCTGGGGGGAATCGTGCGCTCGAATACAGGATTCGAACAGCCGCTATCACGCACGAGCGCGTCCGTGACGGAGATCGTGCGCGGTCCGCAGATCGATTTGCGCGCACTTGGCTATTTGCATCTCTTCATCGGCGGCTCCGATCACGAGTCATCCGGCCAGCCCAATTGCCGGGTGTTTCCAAGCGCGGCCGCACCCGGTGTGATCGAGCGATCGACGAGGTCGGCCGGGCGTCGGAGTCGTCGAAACAAGGGGATTCGAAGGGGAGAGAGACGATGGCGCTGATCGATCATGTGGTGGTTCTCATGCTTGAGAACCGGTCCTTCGATTCGATGCTGGGACGGCTTTACCTGCCTGGACCGACCTTCGACGGCCTGACGGGCGACGAGTCCAATCCTTGGAACGGCGGCCAGGTGAAGGTCTGGGCCGGCGACGCGACGACCCCGGGTCTGATGACCATCCCCAAGCCCGGAACCGGCGAATCTTTTCTCGATATCAGCGAGCAGATATTCGGCGACGGCGCCGCTCCCGGCGCCCCGGCGACGATGTCGGGCTTCGTGTCGAACTATATGAAGCGCCAGGGCGTCGTTCCCGAGACGCCTATGCACGGCTTCTCTCCCCAGCAAGTGCCCGTGATCACGGAGCTGGCGCGAAGCTTCGGCGTCTCCGACCGGTGGCACGCCTCCGCGCCCAACCAGACCTGGCCGAACCGCTTCTTCGTCCATACCGGCACCGGCGGCGGCTATGTCAACAACACGGCATCCCATGCGCCGTACAAGATGCCGACGATCTTCAACCGCCTGACGCAGAAGAAGCGCAGCTGGAGAATCTACCGTCACGACGTTTCGCACGCCGCGGTGCTCCTCTCCCAGATCTGGAGCGAGGTTCCCGACCATTTGTACGACTTCAACCCGGACTTCCTGGAAGACGCGCGGACTGGCAATCTGCCCAATTACAGCTTCATCGAGCCGCGCTATTTCGTGCTGCCGCTGACGTCGCCGCCCAACGATCAGCACCCCTCGCACGACGTCGGCTATGGCGAGCGGCTCATCGCCCGCTGCTACCAGGCGCTTCGGACCGGTCCGGGCTGGGACCGCACCTTGTTCATCATCACCTATGACGAGCATGGCGGGATTTACGACCATGTGCCGCCGCCCGCGGCCGTGTCCCCGGACGGCTTCCACCCCAACAAATTCGCTTTCGATCGCTACGGGGTGCGCGTTCCCGCGGTGCTGATATCGCCCTGGATCCCGCCCGGGTCGGTGATCCGGCCGCCGGCGGGCGCGCATTATCCGTTCGACCACACCTCCATCCTGGCGACTTTGCGCAACCTCTTCGGCCTGGGAGGACCGCTGACTGCGCGCGATGCCGTCGCGCCCGACCTGCTCGCCGCGCTCTCTTTGCCGGCGCCGACCAATGACGGGCCGTCGCACACCTCGATGCCGAACGTCGCGGCCAAGCCGGCCGAGCTCGCCGCCGCCGAGGCGGCGCCGCCGAACAACATGCAGCGCTCGCTCGCCGAGGCGGCGCTGAAGCTTCCCACCGGATCCGCCCGCATTCCCGAACATGCCCGGCTGATGGCGCGGGCGGCGCCGGCCTCGGCGCCTCCAGCCACCGCCGGCGAGGCGCGAGAGCTCGCGCTCGCCGCCTCGGCGCGCTTCCTGCGGGGCCCCGCCGGCGCCGGAGCCCGCATCGCGCCCATCGGCGGCCCGGCGGACTGACGAAACACGCATAGCCACCCCGGCTCTGCGGTTGTCCGGTCCGGCAAGGAGAGCGGAAGGATCCGGTGCACCGGCGTTGCCGGGCGACGCACTTGGTGGCAGTCCCCCGACATGATCGCGACGGAGGCCTGCGACCGATGCGGCTGGGCGACGGCGGGTGGCCGGCGGGGCTGCCGGGCGCGCTTCGAGGCATTTCTCGCCCGCGACTTCTCCGATCCGCTCTTCTTCCGCGCGCACCGCATGTTCGTCGACACCTATTGCCTGCAGCATCCGGAGGATTTCTGCGCCTCGGCCAAGTCGCTCGCCGCCCACCTCGCCGGCCTTTGCTGGATGCTCGAGGGCGGGGCGGCCGCGGCGGTGGGGCCGGAGCGGCTCCACCGCTGGCTGAACGGCGAGCGCCGGCTCGACAAGCCGCCTCTGCCGGACCGGTTCGGCACGATGACGATCGGCGACCTTCCGCAGGAAAGCGATGCCATGGCGTGGGGAAAGGCGGTCCGCGCCTGGGCGGAATCCACCTGGACGGCCTATGCCGACCTGCAGCCGCTGGCGCGCCGCTGGGTCGCCGAAGCGGCGGGAGGCGAGGCGGCGCCCTTCACAAATCTGGCCCGTTGACCCATATGGCGCTCGCGGCTATAGGCCGGCTCGCCCGGGGACGGCGGGATTCTCGTTGAGAAACCATGCCTTCCCGCAGCGGGCGACAAGAGCTTGAACATTGCTGTTGCGTCGCAAGGGCCAGGGGGCCGCAAGGCCGCCCCGGTTGCTTGCGTTTTTTGCGCCTCGGTAAAGTAACTTGAAGGAAGTGAAGGGCTTCATGCCGACGATCAACCAGCTGATCCGCAAGGGTCGCGAGCCGCAGAAGGCCAAATCCAAGGTCCCTGCGATGGAGCAGAATCCGCAGAAGCGCGGCGTCTGCACCCGCGTCTACACCACCACGCCGAAGAAGCCGAACTCGGCGCTTCGCAAGGTGGCCAAGGTCCGCCTCACCAACCAGCGCGAGGTGATCAGCTACATTCCCGGCGAGGGGCACAACCTCCAGGAGCATAGCGTGGTCCTGATCCGCGGCGGCCGCGTGCGCGACCTGCCCGGCGTCCGCTATCACGTCCTGCGCGGCGTTCTCGACACCCAGGGTGTCAAGGATCGCCGCCAGTCCCGCTCGAAATACGGCGCCAAGCGTCCGAAGTAACCGAGCGGGCGCGAGCCCGCGTAGAGCTGCCCCGGCGCAGGCCGGGGTCTACCGAGCGGGTGCAAGCCCGCACAGAGTAAGCCCCGGACAGGTTCCGGACCCGGCTGAAGCAGAAGGAAGAGAAGAATGTCCCGTCGTCGTCGTCCCGAAAAGCGCGAAGTCCTGCCCGATCCCCGTTTCGGGGACATAGTCCTCACCAAGTTCATGAACAGCGTCATGCTCGACGGCAAGAAGTCCGTCGCCGAAGGCATCGTCTACGGCGCCTTCGACACGATCGAGACCCGCGCCAAGCGCGATCCGATCGGCGTCTTCCACGACGCGCTCAACAACGTGAAGCCGGGCATCGAGGTCCGCAGCCGCCGCGTCGGCGGCGCCACCTACCAGGTGCCGGTCGAGGTGCGGACGGAGCGTGCCCAGGCGCTCGCCATCCGCTGGCTGATCGGCGCCGCCCGCGCGCGCAGCGAGAACACCATGTCGGCGCGCCTGTCGGGCGAGCTGATGGACGCGGCGAACAACCGCGGCAATGCGGTCAAGAAGCGCGAGGACACGCACCGCATGGCCGAGGCCAACCGCGCCTTCTCGCACTACCGCTGGTAATTTTAATCCCTATATCGTCGGTGTCAGGCCCGGCCTGACTCCCGACATTGGAGTTTGCAGATCATGGCCCGCAGCCATCCGCTCGACCGTTACCGCAATATCGGCATCATGGCCCATATCGACGCCGGCAAGACGACGACGACCGAGCGCGTCCTCTATTATACCGGCAAGTCCTACAAGATCGGCGAGGTCCATGAGGGCACCGCCACCATGGACTGGATGGAGCAGGAGCAGGAGCGCGGGATCACGATCACCAGCGCCGCGACCACCTGTTTCTGGAACGACCACCGCATCAACATCATCGACACGCCCGGCCACGTCGACTTCACCATCGAGGTCGAGCGCTCGCTGCGCGTCCTCGACGGCGCGGTCGCGGTGTTCGACGGCGTCGCCGGCGTCGAGCCGCAGTCGGAGACGGTGTGGCGGCAGGCCGACAAGTACAAGGTGCCGCGGATGTGCTTCGTCAACAAGCTCGACCGCACCGGCGCCAATTTCGAGATGTGCGTGGAGATGATCAAGGACCGGCTCGGCGCCCGTCCGATGGTCCTCTATCTCCCGATCGGCATCGAGAGCAGCTTCAAGGGCCTCGTCGACCTGGTCGAGAACCGGGCGATCATCTGGCTCGAGGAGAGCCTCGGCGCCAAGTTCGAATATCAGGACGTTCCGGCCGACCTCGTCGACGCCACCGCGGAAGCGCGCCAGCATATGATCGAGATGGCGGTCGAGCAGGACGACGCGGTGATGGAATCCTATCTCGAAGGCAATGAGCCCGACGTCGCGACGCTGAAGAGGCTGATCCGCAAGGGAACGCTCAACTTCTCCTTCGTGCCGGTGCTGTGCGGCTCGGCGTTCAAGAACAAGGGCGTCCAGCCGATGCTCGACGCCGTCGTCGACTATCTGCCCTCGCCGCTCGACGTGCCGCCGATCCAGGGCCTCAAGCTCGACGGCGAGACCGTCGACGAGCGTCCCGCCGAGGACAGCGCGCCCTTCTCGGGCCTCGCCTTCAAGATCATGACCGACCCGTTCGTCGGCACCCTGACCTTCGTCCGCATCTATTCCGGCAAGCTCGAAAGCGCGTCGCTGGTGATGAACTCGGTCAAGGACAAGAAGGAGAAGGTCGGGCGCATGCTGCTGATGCACGCCAACGACCGCGAGGACATCAAGGAAGCCTTTGCCGGCGACATCGTCGCGCTCGTCGGCCTCAAGGACACCACCACCGGCGATACGCTCTGCGCGCATAACGCGCCGATCATCCTTGAGCGGATGGAGTTTCCGGACCCCGTCATCGAGGTCGCGGTGGAGCCCAAGACCAAGGCCGACCAGGAGAAGATGGGCGTCGCTCTGCATCGCCTGGCGCAGGAGGACCCGAGCTTCCGCGTCTCGTCCGACCAGGAATCGGGCCAGACCATCATCAAGGGGATGGGCGAGCTCCACCTCGAGATCCTGGTCGACCGGATGAAGCGCGAGTTCAAGGTCGAGGCCAATGTCGGCGCGCCGCAGGTCGCCTATCGCGAGTCGCTCGCGAAGCCGGTCGAGATCGTCTACACTCACAAGAAGCAGTCGGGCGGCTCCGGCCAGTTCGGCGAGGTCAAGGTCGCCCTCGAACCGGGCGAGCGCGGCTCGGGCATCCAGTTCCTCGACGAGATCAAGGGCGGCAACATCCCGCGCGAATATATCCCGTCGGTCGAGAAGGGCATGCGCGAGACGGCGGCGACGGGCTCGCTGATCGGCTTCCCCATCATCGACTTCAACATCCGCCTGCTCGACGGCAAATATCACGACGTCGATTCCTCGGCGCTGGCCTTCGAGATCACCGGCCGCGGCGCGATGCGCGAAGGCGCCCAGAAAGCGGGCATCAAGCTGCTCGAGCCGATCATGAAGGTTGAGGTTGTGACTCCGGAGGACTATCTGGGCGACGTCATCGGCGATTTGAACAGCCGCCGCGGGCAGATCCAGGGCACCGACACGCGCGGCAATGCGCAGGTGGTGACCGCGATGGTGCCGCTTGCGAATATGTTCGGCTACGTTAATGAGCTGCGTTCCTTCTCCCAGGGCCGCGCTCAGTACACGATGCAGTTCTCGCATTATGACGAGGTCCCGGCGAACGTGGCCGAAGAGGTCAAGGCGAAGCTCGCCTGAGCGCCTGAAGCATTTGATTTTGGATAGAAAGAACGAGGGTTAGGGAAATGGCCAAAGCGAAATTCGAGCGGACGAAGCCGCACTGCAACATCGGCACCATCGGTCACGTCGACCATGGCAAGACGTCGCTCACCGCGGCGATCACCAAGGTCCTCGCCGAGAGCGGCGGCGCCACCTTCACCAGCTACGACAATATCGACAAGGCGCCGGAAGAGCGCGAGCGCGGCATCACCATCTCGACCGCCCATGTCGAATATGAGACCGCGGCGCGCCACTACGCCCACGTCGATTGCCCGGGCCACGCCGATTATGTGAAGAACATGATTACCGGCGCCGCGCAGATGGACGGCGCGATCCTGGTCGTGTCGGCCACCGACGGCCCGATGCCGCAGACCCGCGAGCACATCCTGCTCGCCCGTCAGGTCGGCGTGCCGCAGCTCGTCGTGTTCATGAACAAGGTCGATCTCGTCGATGATCCAGAAATTCTGGAACTCGTCGAAATGGAAATCCGCGAGCTTCTTTCGAAGTATGACTTTGATGGCGATAACATCCACATCATCCAGGGCTCGG
>JAQGLF010000118.1 GCA_028293025.1 Alphaproteobacteria bacterium | reverse complement strand
GTGATCATGGACCTTTCCGACCCGAGGAGGAACGATCGGATCAAGGCCGCGCTGGGCGCCGCCTTGTTCGAGGGCGCGCTCGCTTATGCCGTTATCGTCGGCCTCGGCGTCAGGCCGCCGGCCGTCGTCAGCGACCAGCTCAAGCTGGTTGGCCTCCTCCCCGAGCGGCCCCCGATTCCCCCCAAGAAAATCGCGCCGCCGCCGAAACGGACGCCGCAAAAGGAGGGCGCCGCGTCGCCGCCGAACCTTCGCGCTAAGCCGACCGAGATCGTCCTTCCGCCGCCGCCGATGAAGATTCCGGTGCCGCCGCCTGTCGCGGCGGCGCCGATCGCCGGCCTTGGCAGCGCGCCCTCGGCGGGGGCGGCCGATATACGCGGTCCGGGCACCGGCAGCGGCGGCCTGGGCAACGGCACCGGCAGCGGCAATGGCGGCAATGGCGGCGGCGGCGGCGGAGGGGGCGACGGCGGCCCGCCGCGCTGGCTGAAGGGCCGGATCAAGGATTCCGACTATCCGCGAGGGGCGAGAGAGGCCGGTATCGGAGGAACGGTGGCCGTACGTTATGCCGTGGAGATAGACGGACACGTCACCGGCTGCAGGGTCATCGAGTCCAGCGGGAATGCCGAGCTCGATGAAACCACCTGCAGACTTCTCCAGAAGCGTTTCCGCTACAAACCGGCGACGGATAATCGCGGCCGTCCCGTTCGCGCGTTCATCGAAGAGGATCATACCTGGGTCGCCGGAGGCCACCCGCCGAACGAACCCGCGGACGAATCCGGCGGCGACTGATCGCATATCCGGCTTGCCGCGGCCTGGTCGGGATCAACCTTTTCCTCCTGCCGCGGAAAACCTCACCACCAGACCGGATTTGTCGCCAGATCGGCTGGGTACATGTTCACATATTGCGCCATCCTCGGTCGACGGGCGCGATTTGGGCTGGCGCCGTGCGGAAGGTCCCATCGCCAGATGATGAGGTCCCCGGCGCCCCCCGCGATCGTGACCGCATCGCCGCTGAGGTCGACGCGACGCGGATCGGCGTCGCCGAGGCTGTCGAGCCATTCGCCGATGCGGTGATGGAAGCCCGGTACGAGCTGGAGCGCGCCCTGATCGGCGGCAGTATCGGTCAGATAGAGAATCCCCTGCGTCGCGAACGGGATCGGCCGCGCCAGGCTGACATCCCAGTGGAGGCTCGGCCCCTGAAAGGGGTGGCTCTGCCGCACGGGCGGATTGAAGCTCAGCCGGTCGACGTGCATCCACAAATCCTCCCTGCCCCAGAGCTGAGCAAAGGCCTTGTGGACGCGCGGGGAACGGCGCGCGGGCTCCAGGAACGGGTGCCGGTAGAGCTGGACCATGATTCCGCCCGGGCTCCGGCGGTACCAGGTTTCGGGATCGTCCGCCGCCGCGCCGATATGCTCCCAGAGCGCCTTCTCCGCGGCGAGAGCCTGTTCCGGCGTGACCGCATTGCGCAGGATCAGATAGCCGTCCCTTTCCCAGGCGGCGAGGTCCGCCTCGTCAAGAACGGGAGTGGCCTCCGCGAGGGCGCGCTGCTGTCGCCGGACCGGCTCCGGCGGCTCGGCGCCGTCATACACAGCGTTGTAGCGTTCCAGCGCGGGAGGATCGGGAACTCCCGCCCTCTCGAGGATCCAGGTCACGAAGGCGGCAAACGGAGGCTGCTCGCCGAGATAGGCAGCGGTTTCATCGAAACCGAGGCCGAGCATGCTCAGCAATGGGGACACCATCGCGTGCGGCTGCTCGCCAGCGCCGGGCTGCCGCGATGCATGCGCCCAATAGGCCTCGAGTCCGCGGACCGCCGGGAAAGCGGCCGCCGTCATGCCCGCTCCTCCCGCGCCCTGGCCAGCACGAAGCGCGCCTGCTCGACATGCATGCGCTCGATCATCTCGCCTTCCCAGCGCTCCGCGCCTCCGGTCGCGGCGGCGATGAGGCGGCGGGCCGCCTCGAGCTCCTCCGGAGAAGGCCCGAACAGGCGGTTGGCGGTCTCGATCTGGTTCGGGTGGATCAGCGACTTGCCGTCGAAGCCGAAGCTCCTCCCCTCCTCGCATTCGGCGGCGAGGCCGGCTTCGTCGTCGAGCCGGTTGTAGACGCCGTCGAAGGCGACGATGCCGGCGGCGCGGGCGGCGAGGAGGATCGTCTGCAGCGCGGTGCGCAGCGCCGGCCGCGCATGGCCGGGGCGCAGGCCGAGATCGGCGGCGAGGTCGTTGGTGCCGGCGACGAGGCCCGCCGCCTCGCGCGCGATTTCGGCCGCAGCCAGCACGCCGCGCGCCGTCTCGACCATCGCCAGCACCTGCTTGCCCGTCGCCGCGGCGACTCGGGCGATCTGATCGGGAGCAGCGGTCATTGGATAGATCAGGAAATCGGCGGCGCAGCCGGCCACGGCTTCCAGATCGACGGCATGCCAGAGCGCGTTCGCATTGATCCGGATGGCGGCGAGGCCGGGAAAAGGCTGGCTGACCGCCTCGACCGCGGCCACGCGGGCGCGTGCCTTGTCCTCCGGCTTCACCGCATCTTCGAGGTCGAGCACGACCATGTCGGCAGGGAGCCGCCGCGCCTTTTCGATGGCCCGCTCATTGGAGGCGGGAAGGAACAGGAGCGAGCGGCAAAGGCGCAGATCGGGGCGGTCGGACATGATCCGAATTTGCTTGGAAGCGGGTGGGTTTGTCTACATGATAAAGCCTCTTTCGCCCGGGGAGGGGCATTTCAGACATGATACCATTGATCGGCGTCCTCATTCTCGCGATCCTCGTCATCATGTTCCTCATGTCGAGCATCAAGATCGTCCGCCAAGGCTATCATTATACGATCGAACATTTCGGCCGCTTCACCACCGTCGCCGAGCCCGGCTTCAACTTCTACATGCCCTTCTTCTACCGGGTCGGGCGGAAGGTGAACATGATGGAGCAGGTGCTCGACATCCCGGGCCAGGAGATCATCACCAAGGACAATGCGATGGTGGCGGTCGACGGGGTGGTCTTCTTCCAGGTGCTCGACGCGGCCAAGGCCGCCTATGAAGTGTCGGACCTCTACACGGCGATCATGCAGCTCTCGACGACCAACTTGCGGACGGTGATGGGCTCGATGGATCTCGACGAGACCCTCTCCAAGCGCGACGAGATCAATGCGCGGCTGCTGAGCGTCGTCGACCAGGCGACCGAGGCCTGGGGCGTCAAGATCACCCGCGTCGAGGTGCGCGACATCCGGCCGCCGGCCGACATCGTCAACGCGATGGGCCGGCAGATGAAGGCGGAGCGCGAGAAGCGCGCCGTCATCCTCGAGGCCGAGGGCATGCGCGCTTCGGCCATCCTCAAGGCGGAGGGCGAGAAGCAGTCGCAGATCCTCCAGGCCGAAGGCACGCGCGAGGCCGCCTTTCGCAGCGCCGAGGCGCGCGAACGCGCCGCCGAGGCCGAAGGCAAGGCGACGCAATTGGTGTCGGATGCGATCGAGAAAGGCTCGTCGCAGGCGATCAACTATTTCATCGCCCAGAAATATGTCGAGGCAATCGGCATGTTCGCGCGCTCGCCCAACGCCAAGACCATCCTCTTCCCGATCGAGGCGACGCAGCTGATCGGCACGTTGGGCGGGATCGGCGAGCTCGCCCGCGAAGCGTTCGGCAAAGGCAGCGGCGCCGGCGATGCGGGCACGCTGCCGGCCACTCCGTCGGGCAAGCGCAAGGGACCGTTCGAGGGCGGCGCGCCATCGTGAAGCGATCCGGCGTGAGCGATCCGGCGTGAATTCCTTCGAGCCGCACTGGCTCTGGCTGATCGCAGCCGCCGCCCTCGGCATCGCCGAGCTGATCGCGCCGGGCCTCTTCCTGATCTGGATCGCGGCGGCGGCGGCGGGCACGGGGCTCCTCACCCTGGTCTTCGGCGTGGGCGCCGCTTTCCAATTCGCCTTGTTCACATTGCTGGCGATCGCCGCCGTCTATGCCGGCCGGCGCTGGTATGCGGCGCATCCGGTCGCGACCGCCGACCCGCTGCTCAACGACCGCGCCGCACGGCTGATCGGCCGGACTGTCACCGTCGCCGCGCCGATCGTCCATGGCGAGGGGCGGGTGACGGTGGGCGACGGCGTCTGGAACTGCCGCGGCCCCGATTGCGAGACCGGGACGCGCGTCCGGATCGTCGGCGCGCAGGGTACCTGCCTCCTCGTCGAGCCGGAATCGCCCGCCGCTTCCGAAAAGCCGCCGCTCCTCCCGGAGGGCGAATAAAAGGCTTAGGCCTTCGTCTTGCTCTTTCCCTTGCCCTTCGGCTTGGCGCCGCCGGAATTGCGGCCGCGAACCAGGGTCGCCGCCCCTGCCGCCGCCGCGACGCCGGCCACCGCCGCCGCGCCGATGCCGATATTGCGCCAGCTGAACAGGCCGTCCTCGCCGAGCCCGCTGCCATCCTCTTCCTCCTCGAGGAGGATGGCGGCGTCGCCATTGGCGGAGAGACGGACCTTGTTCCCCTCGACCTCGGCGACGAGGCCGCCCGAGACATAGTGATGATGGTCTTTATGCGAGCCGCTGTCGGCCTTGATCAGCTTGATGCGGTCGCCGTCGACCTTGTCGACCGTGCCGAGATGGACGCCGTCGGCGCCGATCACTTCCATATGCTCACGGATACGGCTGAGGTCCGCCATGCTTGTTCTCCATCGATCGGGTTGAGCTCGCGGGAAAAACGTACCGCTGACGGAATGGATGCATCAGACTCGAATCAAAACGGGATATACGTCCCGAACCCCTTTTCGGCGGCCCGGCGGCAAAGATACCAGCCGGCGGCGAGGTCCTGGACGATGCTGCCGAGCGACTTGTAGAGGGTGACGTCCGCGGCGCCGATACGGCCGGCAAGGGTGCCGGCGAACACTTCGCCGATCTCGCCGAGGAGATGATCCTCCCCCACGGCGCCTTCGGCGATGGCGGCGAGGAATTCGGCGCCCTGGCGGCGCACGCCCTCTTCATGATCGGCGAAGAAGCGGGCGCGGCGGACGAGCGCGGCGTCGATCTCGACCGGGCCCGCGCGGCTCGATCCAACCACGTTGATATGCGTGCCGTCCCTCACCCATTCGCCCCGCAGGATCGGTTTTGCGGCCGCGCTGACCGTGCAAATGATGTCCGCCTCGGCCACCGCGGCCTCGACGCTATCGACGACCTCCGCGCCCAGCCGTGCGGCGAGTGCCCGGGCCTTTTCGGGCGAGCGGCCCCAGATCGTCACCCTTTCCAGCGGCCGCGCGGCGGCGATCGCCTCGGCATGGCGGAGCGCCTGCTCGCCGGTGCCGAGGATGGCGAGGCGGCGCGCATCGGGACGGGCGAGCGCCTCGGTCGCGGCGGCCGATGCGGCGGCGGTGCGGATGCCGGTCAGCTCGGACGCGTCGAGGATGGCGGCCGGGGCGCCGGTCTCCGGATCGAACAAGGCGACGAAACCCTGATGCGACGGCGCGCCGGTCGCGGAGGGAAAGACGCTGATCAGCTTCGCGCCGAACACCTGCTCCATCGCGCCCGGCATCACGCCGAAGGCGCGGCCGCCCTCGAGATCGAGGATCGCGCGGAGGAGCTGGCGGGTCCTGCCGGTGGAGAGGGCGATCATCGCCTCGCGCATCAGCGGAATGCAGATGTCGTAGCCGAGATGCTCCGCCACCTCCTGGCGCGAGACGACGAGCAGGCCCCTCCCCGTCACGCCCCCCACACCTCCCGGGCGAAAGCGAGGAAGTTGAGGCCCAGGATTTTCTCGATCCGCCGCTCGCCATAGCCCTTGCGGCGGAGCAGGTCGGCGAGGCGGTGGAACTGGTTCGGGCCCTGCAGGTCGGCGACGAACGGCAATGTATCCGGATTCTCGCCGGCCGCGCCGATCCCGGCCTTCTTGCGGTCGGCGGTCTGCTTCGCGACATGGGCGCGATAGGCGGTCATGTCGTCGATGCCGGTGGTGCCGCCGTCGGTGCCGATGCCGACATGATCCTCGCCGCAGATGTTCACCGCATGGTCGATATGAGCGACGACGTCCTCGGCACGGGCGACGCTGGTCCGGTTGAGGAAGGGCATGAAGTAGATGCCGACGAAGCCGCCGCGCGAGGCGACGAGGCGGAGTTCCGCGTCGCTCTTGTTGCGCGGCAGGTCGACCAATGCCCGGCAGCCGGTGTGGTTGATGGAGATCGGCTGTTTCGAGGCGCGGGCGGCGTCGAGGCAGGTGCGCTCGCCGCTATGGGAAAGGTCGATCATCAGCCGGTTGGCGTTGAGCCGCGCCACCGCGTCGCGCCCGAAGGGGGTGAGGCCGCGATTCTCCGGCGCCATCGAGCCGTCGCCGAGGGCGTTGGCGGGATTGTAGGTGAGCTGGACGATGCGGACGCCGAGATCGGCGAAGAGGTCGACCCGCGCGGCCTTGCCACCGAGCATCGCCGCATTCTGGAAGCCGTAGATGAGGCCGATCCGCCCCTCCCTTTTCGCCCGCAGGATGTCCGCGGCGGTGGTCACCTTGAGCAGGTCGCGCGCATGGAGGCGGAGGCGCGCGTCCCAGGCGGCGATGTCGGCGATTGTGTGCTCGAACGGCTCCATCGGCCCCGCGACATAGCCGAGGGTGACGTTGACCGCGTTCATCCCGGAGGCATGGGCGTCGGCGAGGATGCGGGGCGCGAGCGGGCCGCGGAGGATGCCGCCGACGCCGGCGCCGGACATGTCCTCCGGCCAGATATTGGGGTCGTCGAGCCCGCCCAGCGCATTGACGATCAGCATGTCGCGGCCGCGCGGCCGCGCCGGCCCGGCCGCCGTCAGCAAGGCGGCGGCGCCCGCGGCGAGGAAGGTGCGGCGATCAGCGGACATGGGCCGGCTCCGGGGTGTAATCGACGCGCGCGAAGCGGCGGCCCCGCTTCACCGTCAGCACGACGCTGCGCAGATTGTGGACGTCCTCCAGCGGATTCCTGGCGAGGACGGCCAGATTGGCGAGCTTGCCGGGCTCGACGCTGCCCATCTCCTTTTGCCGGCCGATCGCCGCGGCGCCGGTGAGCGTGGCGGCGCGGATCACCGCCGCTGGCGGCATTCCGGCCGGGCCGGCGAGCAGCTCGAACTCGTCGAACACGGCGGGCCAGGGATAGTCGCGCGGGGCCTCGCCGTCGGTCCCGGTCGAGATGGAAACCCCGGCGCGCCACGCCTGGTTGGTGAGCTTCGCCGCCAGCGCCAAGGTGCATTGGGGCGGCTTTCCCGCCTGCCGCGCGCTCGCCTCCACGCTTTCGTAGACGCGGAGCGTGGCGTCGAGGATGGTGCCGCGGCGCTGCATCTCCGCGAACAGCGACGCCATCACCGGATTGTCGTTCTCGAACAGCGAGAAATCGACGGGAAAGCGATGCTGATAGGAATCCGGCCGCCGCGCCATCGGCTGGTAGGCGAGGTAGCAGGTGTGGGAGACGGTATCGACGCCGGCGCCGATCACCTCCTCCGGCGTTGCCGGAAACACCATGCCATGCGCCCAGACCGGGATGCCCTGGCGATGCGCCTCTTTGGCAATCGCCGCGACCAGAGCGCCGGGCAGATTGGCGTAGATCTTGATCGCGCTCGCCGAGGTGCCGCGGGCCATGGCCACGGCCAGCGGCAGGTCGGTCCGCTCGTCGATCGCCTGCATCCAGGGGACATGACCGGCATCGGCGCCTTCGGCGGCGGCCTGGGTGCGGGCATCCGCGAAGAAGCTCGGCCCGGCCATCAGGGCGGCGTAATAAATGTCGGGCGACGGGATCTCGCCGACGCGGGCGGCGCGGGCGAGATCGCCGACCTGGCGCAAATCGTCGGCCATGTCGCGGATCGCGGTGACGCCGCTATAGACGTCGCGGCGGAGCGAGGCTTCGGCGGCCGGCCGGTCCGGCGGCGTCGCGAGATGCTGGTGGCTGTCGATCAGGCCGGGGAGCAGATAGCGGCCGCTGAGGTCGACCTGCTCGGCGCCGGCGAGCTGCGCCGGCCTCAGCGCCCGGTCGGGCAGCACCGAAACGATCCGCTCGCCGTCGGTCACCACCGCCATGTCGGCGCGCAACGGCGCGCCGGTGCCGTCGATCAGAGCGGCGTGGCGATAGACGATGCGGGTGCCGATATGGACGGGCTCGAACGGCGCGGCGGCGGCGAGGAGGAAGGCAAGGCCGGCGAGGAGCAGAGAGCGCGGATCCATGGCGTTACCTTGGCGGCTCGGGCGACGCCTGGGAAGGCAAAAGCGGCAGCGGCGCGAGGTCCGGCTCGCACCAGCCGAGCCGCGCCTCGATCGAGAAGAGCCGCCCGGGGCCGTAGAAACGAAGCGGCCAGCCGCGCCGTCCTTCCGGCGCCTGGAGCAGCGCGTTGACCTTGCAGGCCAGAGACAGGTCCGGCGGTGTGCGCGCGAGAAAGGCCCTTATGCCGCGCACGAAGCACTGGGTGATCGTCTCGTGATAGCCCTGTGTCTCGTCGTTGACGCCGCCGACGCTGAGGTTGAAGCGGCGGATGATGTCCGGCAGGTCGCGCTCCGGACAAATGTCGGGGCGTTCGACGACCAGCCAGAGGCAGGCGGCAAGATGGGCCTCGTGCGTCCATTCGGCGCGGGCGAGGGCGCAGGCGATCAGGCCCTCGCCGATGTGGCGCACGGCCGCATCGTCGGCGAACAGGCGCGGGTCACGGTCATCAATCATTTCATTTTCCCAAAAGAAAGGAGCGCGCCGGCCCTCGCCGACGCGCTCCCTCGAGAGCTGGATGGGTGGAGCGTCAGGCGGCCGTCGGTGCAGCTTCCCTCACGCCTTGGTCGACATGGGCTTCGAACTTGGCGAAATTGTCGATGAACAATTTCACCAGCTTCGCCGCCGTCGCGTCGAAATCGGCCTAGTCCGCCCAGGTGTCGCGCGGGATCAGGATGACCCTGTCGACGCCCGGCACCGCGACCGGCACTTCGAAGCCGAAATTCTCGTCGGTGCGGAATTCGACATGGTTGAGGCTGCCGTCGAGCGCGGCGTTGAGCAGAGCGCGCGTCTCGCGGATCGGCATGCGCTTGCCGGTTCCGTATTTGCCGCCAGTCCAGCCGGTGTTGACCAGCCAGCAGGAGACGTTGCCCTTGGCGATCCGCGCCTTGAGCAGATTGCCATAGACGGACGGATGGCGCGGCATGAACGGCGCGCCGAAGCAGGTCGAGAAGGTCGCCTCGGGCTCGGTGACGCCGATCTCGGTGCCGGCGACCTTGGCGGTGTAGCCGGAGAGGAAATGGTACATCGCCTGGTCGGGCGTCAGCCGCGCGATCGGCGGCAGCACGCCGAACGCGTCGGCGGTCAGCATGACGATGTTCTTCGGCACCGGGCCCATATTCTCGCGCGAGCAATTGGCAATGAACTCGATCGGATAAGCGCCGCGCGTATTCTCGGCATAAGCCGCGTCGTCGAGGTCGAGCTCACGCGTCTCCGGGTCGATGACGACGTTCTCGAGCACCGTGCCGAAGCGCTTGGTCGTCGCGAAGATCTCGGGCTCCGCCTCGGGCGAGAGGCGGATCATCTTGGCGTAGCAGCCGCCCTCGAAGTTGAAGATTGCGGTGTCGGACCAGCCATGCTCGTCATCGCCGATCAGGGTGCGGCTCGCATCGGCGGACAGGGTCGTCTTGCCGGTGCCGGAGAGGCCGAAGAAGACGGCGGTGTCGCCTTTCGGGCCGATATTGGCCGAGCAGTGCATCGGCATCACCCCCTCGGCGGGGAGGAGGTAGTTGAGGATGCCGAACACCGACTTCTTCATCTCGCCCGCATAGGCCGTGCCGCCGATCAGGATCAGCTTCTCGGTGAGGTTGACGGCGATCACCGTTTCCGAGCGGCAGCCGTGCCGCTCCGGCGTGGCGCGGAAGCTCGGCAGATCGACGATCGTGAATTCGGGCTCGAAACCGGCCAGCGCGTCCCCCTCGGGGCGGACCAGCAGGGTGCGGATGAAGAGATTGTGCCAGGCGAGCTCGTTGATCACGCGGACGCGAACGCGATGCTCGGGCTGCGATCCGCCGTAGAGATCGGCGACGAACAAGGTCTCCTTCTCGCCCAATGCGGCCAGAAAATCGGCTTTCAGCACCGCGAAATGGTCGGGCGACATCGATTTGTTATTGTCCCACCAGATCGTGCCGTCGGTCTCCGCGTCGCGGACGATATATTTGTCCAAAGCGGAGCGGCCGGTATGCTTGCCGGTGCGGACGACCAGCGGCCCGTCTTTGGCGAGCATGCCCTCGCCGCGGCGCACCGCCTCCTCGACGAGCTGCGGCGTCTGCAGGTTCCAGTTGATTTCGGCGGGGGTGACGATGCCCTGATCGGCAAGGCCGTGTGACGGCACGCGGTTGGCCACGACGTATGTCTCCAAATCTTTTTTAGCGACAGAGGGCGGCGAGGGGCGCCGCCATTCCGGTTCGCCGCCCGCATAGTGGAGCGCCCGGCCTCCGTCAAAGGGGTGCGCGTGCCGGCGAAACGGCGGGAGCCGTTTCCATCCGGAGGGAAACGGCTCTAAGAGCGGCTGAAATGTCGACAGTGATCGCCCTGGTCGACGACGACCGCAACATCCTGACGTCGGTGTCGATCGCCCTCCAGGCCGAAGGCTTCGCCACCCGCGTCTATTCGGACGGCGAGGCCGCGCTCAAGGCGATCGTCGACAATCCGCCCGATCTTGCGGTCCTCGACGTCAAGATGCCGCGGATGGACGGAATGGAGCTGCTCCGCCGCCTGCGCGAGAAGAGCGACGTCCCCGTCATCTTCCTGACCTCGAAGGACGAGGAGCTGGACGAGGCCTTGGGCCTCGCCATGGGCGCCGACGATTATATCGCCAAGCCCTTCTCGCAGCGGCTGCTGATCGCGCGCATCCGCGCGATCCTGCGGCGGACGGAGCTGCGGGCGCTCGCCGCCGGCGAGGCGGAAGCGGCGGCCGAGCCGGCGCGGATCGTCCGCGGCCGGCTGCTCATGGACCCGGCACGGCACCGGGTGAGCTGGGACGAAAAGGACGTGACGCTGACCGTCACCGAGTTCATGATCCTGGAAGCGCTGGCGCAAAGGCCGGGGGTGGTGAAGTCGAGGAACCAGCTGATGGACGTCGCCTATCAGGACGACATCTATGTCGACGACCGGACGATCGACAGCCACATCAAGCGGCTGCGGCGCAAGTTCCGCGCCGTCGATTCCCGGTTCAAGGCGATCGAGACGCTCTACGGGGTCGGATACCGTTTTGGAGAGGAATGACGAAAGAGACCTCGCGTCGCGATGGTCGGGGCGGTGGATGCTCCTCCACCGGATCCTGGCGATCAACATCTTCGCGGTCGCCATCCTCGCCGGCAGCATCTTCTATCTCGACGGATTCCGGAGGCGGCTGACCGACCAGGGCGTGATCAACGCCCGCACCGAGGCGCGGATGGCGGCCGACGCTCTGGCGCTGGCCGAGCCCGGCGAACGCCAGGCCCTGCTGAGCCGGCTCGGCGGCCACAGCCGGACGCGGCTGCGCGTGTTCGGCGCGGACGGCAGGCTGCTCCTCGACAGCTGGACCGGCACACGGCCCACCTACGATTTGCGAAATCCGGCCTTGGAGGGCTGGCGCAAGGATTTCGCGCTGCAGCTCGACCGGATGTTCGAAGCCCTGGTCGGGTCGCGGCGGGCGCCGCCGCTCGCCTTTCCGGAAGGCACGCGCCTCGATTCCTGGCCGGAGGGGGCGCGCGCGCTTGGCGGCGGGCGGACCGAAACCATGCTTCGCGAGGCGCCGGAGGGCACGCCGTTCATCTCCGCCGCGGCGTCGGTGGCGGGACAGAATCAGGTGCTGCTCCTCACCCGCAACGCCCGCCTGATCCGGCGCGTGGTGCGCGAGGAGCGGACGACATTGGGCATCGTCCTCCTCTTCACCCTCGCCCTTTCGGCGCTCCTGTCCCTGTTCCTGGCAAGGACCATCGCCCTCCCCCTGCGGCGGCTCGCCCGCGCCGCGCACCGCGTCCGGCTCGGCCGCGCCCGGGAAGTCCGGGTGCCGCGCCTGCCCGATCGCCGCGACGAGATCGGCCTGCTCGCCCGCGCGCTCAGCGACATGAGCCAGGCCTTGCGCAACCGCATCGACAATACCGAGGCCTTCGCCGCCGACGTCACCCATGAGCTCAAGAACCCCCTCGCCTCGCTGCGGTCGGCGGTCGACAGCCTCGACCGAGTCGACGATCCGGCGCTGCGCCGGCAATTGCTCGACGTGCTGCGCCACGACGTCGCCCGGCTCGACCGCCTGATCGTCGACATCGCCGAAGCCTCGCGGCTCGATGCCGAATTGTCCCGGGCCCGGTTCGAGCCGGTCGATCTCGGCGGCCTGATCGAGGGGATGGTCGATGCCTGGGAGAAGAGGGCGGCCGAACGCGACGTCCGCATCGCCTTCGCGCGGCCGCGCGCCGGCACCGCGGTCGTCGCCGGCGACGAGGGCCGGCTGGCGCGGGCGATCGATAATATCGTCGACAACGCCATCTCCTTCTCCCCCGAAGGCGGCCTGGTCGAGATCGGTGCCGCGCGCATCGATTCGGAAGTGCGCGTGTCGGTGGAGGACGAGGGGCCGGGCGTGCCGGACACGGCGCGGGGAGAGATTTTCCGCCGCTTCCACAGCCTGCGTCCGGAGAGCGAGGAATTCGGCCGCCATTCCGGCCTCGGCCTCGCCATCGCCAAGGCGACGGTGGAGGGGCATGACGGCACCATCCGGGTCGAGGATCGCGGCGACGGCCGTTCCGGCGCCCGCTTCGTCCTCTGCTTTCGCGATCCCCGGCCGTGACCGCGACCGTCCATGCGACCTGCATCGCGATCGCCGGCCGCGGCGTGCTCATTCGCGGCCGTTCCGGAAGCGGCAAGTCCGATCTCGCCTTGCGCCTGATCGATCGCGGCGCCCGCCTGGTCAGCGACGATTATACGATCCTCACCGGGCAGGACGGGCGCGTGCTGGCGAGGCCGCCCGACGCGATCGCGGGGAAGCTCGAAATCAGGGGCGTCGGCATCGTCGACCTGCCGCCCGTGGCGGATGTCCCGGTCTGCCTGATCGTCGAGCTCGACGCGCCGCCGGAGCGGCTGCCGGAGGCCGCGAAGGGCGTCGCCCTCGTCGATACGATCGTCCCCGCAATCGCCCTTGCCGCGCTCGAGGCCTCGGCGCCGCTCAAGCTGGAGCAGGCGCTGCTCCGCTTCGGACTGCCCTTCCCTTGAAAGCCGGCCCCGCCCCCAAGCGCCTCCTGCTCGTCACCGGCCTGTCCGGCGCGGGCAAGTCGACGGCGCTCCGCACGCTCGAGGATATCGGCTGGGAGGTGGTCGACAATCTGCCCTTGTCGCTGCTCGAGCATCTGCTTTCGACCCCGCTCGGCAAGGGCAATGCCCGCCGTCGCCGTCCGCTCGCCATCGGCATCGACAGCCGCACCCGGGATTTCGACGCGCAGCGGATCGTCGAGCAGATCAAGGCACTGGCCGGCGACCATGAATTCCCGGTCGAGACCCTGTTCTTCGACTGCGCCGGAAGCGAGCTCGTCCGGCGCTATTCGGAGACGCGGCGGCGGCACCCGCTGGCGCCGGACCGGCCCGCTACCGATGGCATCGCCGCCGAGCGCGAGCTGATGGCGCCGCTCCGCCGCTGGGCCGACCATGTCATCGACACCACCGACACCGCGGCGAACGCGCTCCAGCAGCAGATCCGCGACCGTTTCGGGGCCCCCGCCGACGCTCCCACCCTGACCATCATGTCGTTCGGCTTCGCCCGCGGCCTGCCGCGCAACGCCGACAACGTCTTCGACATGCGTTTCCTGCGAAACCCCTATTGGGAGGATTCGCTTCGCGACCTCACCGGCCGCGACCCGGCGGTGGCCGATTATATCGCGGGCGACGAGGCCTATGAGGCCGTGTTCCGGATCGAAGCATTGCTGCTGGCGCTGCTGCCGCGCTACCGCGAGGAAGGAAAATCCTATGTGACGGTGGCGTTCGGCTGTACGGGAGGCCGGCACCGCTCGGTGCACGTCGCCGAGCGCGTCGCTGCGCGGTTGCGCGAGGCGGGATTTTCGCCCACCCTCGAACATCGCGATCTCGGCGCGCGTCCGCGCGAGGGGGTCGACGGCGGCCGTGGGCGGGTCGCGGAATAGGATGCAGGAATGATCGGTTTGGTGCTGGTTACCCACGGCCGCCTGGCGGCCGAATTCGTGACGGCCATGGAGCATGTGGTGGGGCCGCAGGAGAGGATCGAAGCCATCTGCATCGGCCCCGACGACGACATGGAAGGCCGCCGCAACGACATAGCCGAGGCGATCGGCAAGGTCGACGACGGCAGCGGCGTCATCGTCCTCACCGACCTGTTCGGCGGCACCCCGTCCAACCTCGCAATCTCGCTGATGAAGTCGGAGAAGATCGAGGTGATCGCCGGGGTCAACCTGCCGATGCTGATCCGGCTCGAAGGGGCGCGCAAGCTGATGGACGTCAGGGGCGCGGTCGCCGCCGCCCGCGAGGCGGGGCGCAAATATATCTCGGTCGCCTCCGAGATCCTGGGCGAGACGGTCTGAAATGGCCGAACGGACGGTCGAGTTGCTCAACAGGAGGGGCCTTCATGCCCGCGCCAGCGCCCGTTTCGTCACCCTCGCCGCCCAGCAGGCCACCGACGTCGAAGTGGAGAAGGACGGTGCGAAGGTCTGCGGCACCTCGATCATGGGGCTGATGATGCTCGGCGCGGCGATGGGCGATTCGATCACCATCCGCGCCGAGGGCGACGGCGCCGAGGCGGCGGTGGCGGCGCTGGCGCAGCTGATCGAGGACCGGTTCGACGAGGAGTGAGGCCTTGCCGAGACAGATCACCGCTTTTTCCAACACACTGGTCAAGCAGGTCCGCGCGCTCCGCGACAAGAAGCACCGGCGCCGCGAAGGCCTGTTCATCGCCGAGGGGCTGCGCATCCTCACCGAAGCGCGCGAGGCGGGGCGCCTGCCCGAAATCCTGTTCTTCGGCGAAGGCGCGCGGCACACATTGCTCGACGCCCTGATCGCCGAGACCGAAGCGGCCGGCGGCGACGTCGTCGAGACCAATGCCGACATCCTCCACAAATTGAGCGGCAAGGACAATCCGCAGACCATGCTCGGCGTCTATCGGGCTTTCGACACCGGTCTCGCCGGCATCGACCGATCGGCTGCGCCGCTCTGGATCGTCGCCCAGGCGCTGCGCGATCCGGGCAACCTCGGCACCATATTGCGCACCGGCGATGCGGTCGGCGCCGGCGGGCTGATCCTGGTCGACGATTGCGTCGATCCCTTCTCGGTCGAGGCGGTGCGGGCGTCGATGGGCGCCCTCTTCACGCAGCGCGTCGCGGCGGCGCCTTGGGATGAATTCCTCCGCTGGCTGCGCGGCGGTCCGGGGCAGCTGATCGGCACCAGCCTGCGGGCCGAGACCGACTATCAGGCGGCGCGTTACGAGAAGCCCGCCTTCATCCTCATCGGCAACGAGGGCCAGGGCCTGCCGCCCGCTTATGAAGAGCAATGCGACCTGCTGGTGAAGATGCCGATGCAGGGCAAGGCCGACAGCCTCAACGTCGCCGTCGCGACGGCGGTGATGGCCTATGAGGTCGTCAACCAGTGGCGGCGCGCGTAACCCGAAGCGACCCCGTCAGCCCCTGAGCCAGGCGGCAAGGCCGGACCTGCCGCAATGCTCCGCCCAATCGGCCGGCGTCCCGCGGAAGATGGTGTCGCGCAGGTCACGCCGGGCGCCGCGCTCGACGAGGAGCCGTGCGATATCCTCATGTCCGTGCCACGCCGCCTGATGCAGCGGCGTCGCATGGGCGTGGACACCTTCCGGGTTGTAGCGGCTCGGATCCTCTCCCGCGTCGAGCAGGAGCCGGACGATGTCGCCATGGCCGTGCTGCGCGGCATAAGCGAGCGCCAGGTGACGCTCGGCCGCGCTCGCGCCGGCCAGCCGCTCGCGCGCCTCCGCCGCCATGCCCAGGGCCGCGGCGACGGACAGCGAGAGGTCCGCACCGCAGCGCAGGAGCGCTCGCGCCGCCTCCATCTCGCCATGGGCGAGAGCCGACTGGAGGGCGCCCGCCGGATCGGCGCCATGGCTGCAGAGGAGCTCGATGAGGCTATTCTGCAGCCCGGATTCGCGAGGGATACGGCCGGACGCAACCAAAGCCAGCGTCTCGTCGAGTCCCGCTCGATCGTCGCCGCCTCCCGCGGCGAGGATGATTCGGGCAACGGCGACGGCGTTGGGCGGCAATCGCCCCCGCCGCACCGGGTTTTCGGCGATGAAGGCGAGGAGATTCGGGTTGCGGAAGTAATTGCCGCCTTCGAACCGCATTCTCTTCCGCGCCACGTCGGGATGCGCGGCCAGATGCGCGACAAGCCCGGCCTCGTCGCCGGCATCCATCAACGCGACGGCCCGACGGAAATCCTCGTCCTCGATCCGTTCATGATGTGGGAGCTCGGCCTTCGGGTCGGGCCGCTCGAGATGCGCCTTGAGGCGCGGCCAGCTTGCGAAGCCATATTCCCGAGCGACGGCGAGCAGGACGTCGCTCCACTTCAGGATTGCGGATGCGATGGCCGAATCCCCGGCCCCCCGAAAACGCGGCAGGAACTCGCGAAGACGCTGCAGGGCCGCGGGGTCGCCGGCCTCATGGTCGCGCAGCAGGCGCCGGGCATCGTCCCGGGCCGACTCGACCGAGAAATGGGGGCGCAAGGGCTTGGTGGGCATACGAACCTCCTCCGTCTTTCGCCCGCTATCCGCATGCCGCAGGCTGGAGAGTTCGTGCTGTCGCTTCGACTCTTATGGCTGGGTGGGTCTCACCCTGTCCGCGGACCGGAGGCACCCCAGCGTGCCGCGCCCGGATTCGCACGAAAGCGCCGCGCAGACAAGCATGGCGCCGTCTCGACACCCGGCGCCGCGCACGTCATTGAGGCGCGCATGACCGGCCTCTCCGCGCTCCTCCGCCCCGACCAGGGACAGCCCGCCATCCCGTTGCGGCTGGTCGACTCGAAAGGCTTCGACGCTTGGATGAAGGGGCAGTCGGACAGGGTGCGCCAGGCGGTGACGGCGCAGGGCTTCCGGGGCGAGGGCGCTCAGCTCGCCATCCTGCCCGGCGACCGGGCCGACGGCTGGTCGGCGCTGCTCGGCGTCGCCGATGTCGGCAAGCTTAGCCAATGGTGCCTCGCCAGGGCCGCCGAGAGCCTGCCCGAGGGCGTCTATCGGGTCGAGAAGGGCTCACCGGGGCCGGCCGCGCTCGGCTGGCTGCTCGGCCAATATGCGTTCGAGAAATACAGGAAGCCGAAGGAGAAGAAGGGCCCGCGGATCCTGCTCACCGACGCGCCGGCGCGGATCGAGGAATTCATCCTCCTCGCCGAATCGACCAACCTCGTCCGCGACCTCGTCAACATCCCCGCCGGCGATCTCGGGCCGGCCGAGCTGGAGGCGGCGGTGCGCGACGTGGCCGAGGAATGCGGCGCCGCCGTCACCGTCACTGCGGGCGAAGCGCTGGACGCGGGCTATCCGATGATCGCCGCAGTCGGTCGGGCGGCGATCGCATCGCGCGCGCCGCGCCTGATCGAGGTGGAATGGGGCGACCAGCGGCATCCCCGGCTGGCGGTGATTGGCAAGGGCGTCTGCTTCGATTCGGGCGGGCTCGACATCAAGCCTTCGTCCGGCATGCGGCTGATGAAGAAGGATATGGGCGGCGCGGCGCACGCCCTTGCCCTCGCCCGCCTGATCATGAAGGCGCGGCTCCCGGTCCGCCTTCATCTGCTCATCCCCGCGGTCGAGAATGCGATCTCCGGCGCCGCCTTCCGCCCCGGCGACATCCTGAAAAGCCGCAAGGGGCTGACCGTCGAGATCGGCAATACCGACGCCGAGGGCCGCCTGATCCTCGGCGACGCCCTCACCCGCGCGGCGGAGGCGGATCCGGAGCTGATCCTCGACTTCGCGACGCTGACCGGCGCCGCGCGAGTCGCGCTCGGGCCCGATCTCCCCGCCCTCTTCTCCAGCGACGATGCGCTTGCCAAGGCGCTCACCGATGCGGGCGAGGAGGTCGCCGATCCTTTGTGGCGGATGCCGCTCTGGACCGCTTACGAGGAGATGCTCGCCTCGGACGTCGCCGACATCGGCAACGCCTCCGACGCGCCGCTGGCCGGCGCCGTCACCGCCGCTCTGTTCCTGCGCAAGTTCGTGCCGGAAGGCGTGCCCTGGGCGCATCTCGACACCTTCGCCTGGCGGCCCGCGGCGAAGCCGGGCCGGCCGAAGGGCGGCGACGCGCTCGGCCTTCGCGCCGCCTGGTCGGTCCTCGCCTCGCGCTACGTCCGCTGACGGGTTGCGGAATTTTTGCGCCGAATTCTCAACAACTAAGAAACGAAACGCGTCCTGACTGGTTTAGCAGCCGAAATAAGCGGCTCGGAAATTGGAGAAGGACGGTGTCAGACCGCGCTCTCAGGAGCTGGATGCAAACCCTGATCGGCTATGTGCGGTCGGGCCAGCCGGACCTCACCAATCGCCAGATGGCGCTGCTCATGCTGGTCTACCTCACGCCGGGGCCGCATACGGTCCGCGGCCTTGCCCATATCCTCGGCGTGTCGAAGCCGGTAATCACGCGCGCCTTGAATACCCTGGGGACGCTCGGCTATCTGCGCCGCGTCCGCGACGAAGCGGATCGCCGCAACGTGTTCGTCGCCAAAACCGGTATAGGGCAGGAGTTCCTTGAGCGTTTCGAACGCAATATCGAGCAGCAGGAAGGCTCCGGCCGGCGCGGCGCCGCCAAGGAACGGGGAATCCTCCTCCAGCACGGATAGGAGGATCCGGCTCGACGGCCCTTCCGTGCCGCTGGATCCCCGCGTCAACGCCTGGCGAAACGACATCGCCGATATCGCCCTGGCCGGCCGCCTGTTCGCCCCGCATTACGCGAAGCCGCTCACCCGGTCCTGCGGCATGATCGCCACCCCGCTCCGGGCCGAGCCGGGCGACACGGAAGAGCAGGTTTCCGAGCTCCTGCCGGGCGAGCATTTCGCGGTCCTCGACTTCAGCGCCGGCTGGGCCTGGGGCTATGCCCTCACCGACCACAGGGTCGGCTATGTCGAGGCGATCGAGCTCACCGATCCGCTCGAGCCGACCCATGTCGTCGTCGAAGCGCTGGCGCCGATCCAGTCCGAGCCTGATCCCGTCGCGCCGTCCCTCTCCTTCCTGCCGATGGGCTCCCGGCTCCACGGCCAGGCGCACGGCGCCATGCTGGCGATCGAGGGCGGGTTCGTGCCCTTGAGCTATCTTCGCGCCGAGGGCGAGCATGATGAGGATCCCGCCGCCGTCGCACAGCGGCTGCTCCATGCGCCCTGGCTCGCTGGCGGCCGCACCTGCCACGGCATCGACGGCTGCGGCCTCGTCCAGCTCGCCTTGCAGCTGTGCGGCGTCGCCGCGCCGCGCGACCTCGATCTCCTGCGCGAGACCGGCGCGGCGCTCGGCGAGGACGCCCCGCCCCGCCGCGGCGACCTCGTCTTCTGCGGCGGGCTCCCCGGCCTGATGATCGACGACCAGCTCGTCGTCCATGTCAGCGAGTCGCTCGGGCGGGTGACGGTCGAGCCGCTGCACTGCATCGGCGCCCCCCTCGAGCGGCGGCGCGTCGCGCTTTAGCGAGATCGGCCGCGTCTGTTCGATTGATGTGGAACCTCGCTCGGGCTGAGCTTGTCGAAGCCCTCTCCTCCTCTTCTTCAGTCAAGGAAAGGGAGGGCTTCGGCAGGCTCAGCCCGAACGGAATAGGCTATTCAATCCGGCCTTCGGCTCTATAGCTCGCCGCGGGCGCGGCGGAGCGCGCGCCATTTTTCG
>JAQGLF010000009.1 GCA_028293025.1 Alphaproteobacteria bacterium | reverse complement strand
CAACGTGTCGATGACCAGAACGAGATCGCGAGAAGCACGTTCCGGATCGGCATCGCGGCGGGTGAAGGAAAAGGCGAGACCTCGTTCCAGGCGCAACTTCTCCGCGAGAGCCGCAACGCCAGCCGATGCCAATATGGTATGAAGGCGCTTTGGATCAAGCGCGAGCTGCCTCTGCCTCGTTATCTCTGTGCGTCCAGAAACTACGGAGGTCGTCGTCTGAGCTGCGCTGGAGCTCCTGCAGCCGCTCCAACTCACGCCACGAGACATCCCAATCGGAGATTGTCGCTTCCGCCAAACGCCGCCTTGCCTTCGCCGTCGCAGCGTCCAAGCTGGCGCCAGCCGTCACTTTCTCGATAACGTCACAGAGGTCTCGCTCAGCAACAGCTTCCTCAACGCCCTCTCTGAGGAACGAGAAAGCGAGATCGCGCGCCTTATCGAGTGACTGCAAATTAGGAGCGAGCGCTTCATCCTTGAGAATCTGCTCAAGCCGCTCCCGCTCTAGAGGCCAAGTGTCGAGCGCCGCTGCGAGCATGGTCTCCCGGACCTGAGCCCACCTCTTGTTCTTGATCCAAACCAGGGCAATGGCCTCAGCCATCTGACCGATTATGTTAGGATGCCGCCTAAGACCCTGGAGTACAGCACGGGCGATTACCGCCTGATCAATACCGTGGCGCGCGATCGCGAGTAGCTCCGGCGATAAGCTCCGTTCCCGAATGAAGGCATGGTGCCGAGCAGCGGCCGAATTCCGCTTGTAACGATCGAATAGTTCGCCCAGCTGCCCGTTGAAAAAAGCCAAATACTGAACACGTATATCGTCGTTTGCGATAGTTTGAGCCCGTTCGCGCAGCCGCCTGCCCAAGGCGGCTCGAGCCTCTGGCGTGTCCAATGGCTCAGCCTGAAGTTCGTGGCGCCAAATCAGCTCGCTCAAGCTGATTGTCTTCCCAACTTCCTTTTCAAATCCGGCCTTACCAGAATCCTTGATCAGGTCATCCGGGTCCTGGCCCGGAGGTAGGGTGACGAAGGCTAAGGATTTGCCCGGCGGGAGGAGGGGGAGGGCACGCGTTGCAGCTCGCGCAGCCGCCTTCTGGCCTGCTGCGTCTCCGTCAAAACAGAAAATCGGGATATCGGCCAACTGCCACAATTTCTGCAGTTGAGCCTCAGTGACCGCAGTTCCGAGTGGCGCGACCGCTTCCGAGACCCCGGCTTGGTCGAGGGCGATGACGTCCATTTGGCCCTCAACGACGACCACCCTTTTCGCGACCCGGCTGGCAACACCCGCTTTGTCGATGTTAAACAGGGTGCGGCCCTTGTCGAACAGAGGCGTGTCGGGGGAGTTGAGATATTTGGGTTCTCCCGCTCCCAGGATACGCGCGCTGAAGGCAATGACGCGGCCGCGCTGATCGCGGATTGGGAACATCAGCCTTCCGCGAAAGCGGTCATAGGGCTCTCGCTCGTCCTCCGGTGCGATGAGGAGGCCGGCCTCGATCAATTTCTCATTGCCGAAGTTCTTCAGTGCGTTCCTCAGCCGCCCCTTGCCATCGGGGGCGTAGCCGAATCCGAACTTCGTCAAAGTCGCGGCAGTGATTCCGCGTTCCGTGAGATAGGATCGTGCCGTAGCGCCTTCTATGCCGCCGAGCTGTTCCGTATACCAGGCGGCGGCGGCTTCCATCACCTCATAGAGCCCTGCGGCCTGCTGGGCTTTCTGCTGCGCGCTCGGATCCAGCGCCGGCATCTCCATTCCCGCGGCATCGACCAACTCTTTGACCGCGTCCATGAACGGCAGGCCGCGGGCATCAGTCAGCCAACGTATCGCGTCGCCATGAGCGCCGCAGCCGAAGCAATGGTAGAAGCCTTTCTCGTCCGAGAGGGTGAAGCTGGGAGTCTTTTCTTTATGGAACGGACAACACGCCTTCCATTCGCGCCCCGCCCGCTGCAGCTTCACCGCCCGGCCCACCAGGGCGGACAGGGAAGTGCGGGCGCGAAGCTCGTCGAGGAACTGCGGGCTCAAACTCACTGCGCACGGCTCCGGCTCGTCGCAAAGGTATACTTAGCGGCACCGCGACCACGGCGGCCGGGTAACAGCATCAACACAAGCCCACTCCCTCAGGCCGTTCCCGGAATCGGCCGATTCTCTGTTGATGCTTAGTGCACCATTTCAGCGCGCTTTGCAGCCGCTTAATCGAGCGGAGGGGGAAAACGAACTGAGAAATAACACTATAAAAGACAGAGGCTTGGCTCTTTCATCGCTTAATGAGTTCGTTCATGCCCACCCCCGGCCCCTCCCGCAAGCGGGAGGGGAGCCTTAGCCCAGCCTTGCCTTCACCAGCCCGCTCGCCTTCGACATGTCGAGCTCGCCCGCATGGCGCTCCCTGAGCAGGGCCATCACCCGGCCCATGTCCTTGACCGAGCCCGCGCCGGTCTCGGCGACGATCGCTTCGATCGCCGCCTTCGTCTCATCCTCGCTCATCTGGGCGGGGAGGAAGCTTTCGATCACCGCCATCTCACCCTTTTCGGCGTCGGCCAGCTCCGGGCGGCCGCCCTGCTCGTAGAGCGCGATCGATTCGCGGCGCTGCTTGACCATCTTCTGCAGCACCTCGATCACCATCGCGTCGTCGTCCGCCGGGGCCGTTCCGGTGCGAAGCTCGATGTCGCGATTCTTGATCGCCGACTGGATGAGGCGGATGGTGCCGGTCCGCGCCTTTTCCCCCGCCTTCATCGCGGAAATGAGGGCCGCCTTGATGTCGTCGCGAATCATCGAAACTCTCTTCAGCCCGGGGTGCGGGAAAGCGGTGAACCTAGCGGCCCTCTCGGCGCTTTAATAGATTGACGCTGCCGCCCGCCGTCCCTAGCGATCGAGCCTTAGCGACATCGTCATATTCTCCGAAGGAGTCCCGCCCCAATGGCCGACGCCAAAGCCACGCCTGCGCCGAACGGTGCGACGGGTCTGTTGGTGCTGGCGGACGGGACGGTGATCTGGGGCCGCGGCTTCGGCGCCGAGGGCGAGGCGGTCGGCGAGATCTGCTTCAACACCGCGATGACCGGCTATCAGGAGGTGATGACCGACCCCTCCTACGCCTCACAGATCATCAACTTCACCTTCCCCCATATCGGCAATGTCGGCGCCAATCATGAGGATCTGGAGGCGGACAATCCCTGGGCGCTGGGCTGCATCCTCCGCAACGCGCCCACCCGGCCGAGCAGCTTCCGCGCGGCTCTGGGCTTCGACGAATGGATGCGCTCGAACGGCCGGATCGGCCTCGCCGGCGTCGACACCCGGGCGCTGACCCGCAGGATCCGGATCGCGGGCGCGCCCAACGGCGTCATCGCCCACAATGCCAAAGGCGAGTTCGACGTCGAGGCGCTGCTGGCGAAGGCGCGGGCCTGGCCCGGCCTCGAGGGCATGGACCTGGCGAAGGAAGCCTCCTGCCGGCAGATGTACCGCTGGACGGGCGGGCGCTGGCGGCTCGGCACCGGCTATGGCGAAAGCGCGGCGGGGGAGGGCCGCCCCCATGTCGTCGCCGTCGATTACGGCTCGAAGCGCAACATCTTCCGCAACCTCGCCGATGCCGGCGCCGACGTCACCGTGCTTCCCGCCACCGCCACTTTCGAGGAGGTGATGGCGCACCGGCCCGACGGCTTCTTCCTCTCCAACGGCCCCGGCGATCCGGCGGCGACCGGCGTCTATGCGGTCCCGGTGATCCGGCAGATGCTGGAGACGGGCAAGCCGCTCTTCGGCATCTGCCTCGGTCACCAATTGCTTGGCCTCGCCGTCGGCGCCAGGACGGTGAAGATGCACCAGGGCCATCGCGGCGCCAACCATCCGGTCAAGCGCCTCGCCGACGGCCGGGTCGAGATCACCAGCATGAACCACGGCTTCGCGGTCGAGCGCGAGGGCATGCCCGACCATGTACGCGAAACGCATGTGAGCTTGTTCGACGGTAGCAATTGCGGGATCGAGCTGACCGACCGCCCGGCGTTCAGCGTGCAATATCACCCCGAGGCAAGCCCGGGGCCGATGGACAGCTTCTATTTGTTCGAGAAGTTCGTGGGGGCGATGAAGTGACGGAGATGGCCGGGCTTCGGATCAAACTCGCTCATCGCGACGATGTGC
>JAQGLF010000374.1 GCA_028293025.1 Alphaproteobacteria bacterium | reverse complement strand
CCTCCTGGTCGAGCCGCCCATTTTCCTTGCCAGGCTGAGGAGTGAGCTCAAAGCCAGCGTTCCCGTCATCCAGCACCCGTTTGGAAGCCAGGCAGAGATTGCAGGCTTGGGTGAGCCGATCATCGTCAATTGCACTGGTTTGGGCTCGGCGAAGCTGTTCAATGATCCGGCCCTCAAGCCGACGAAGGGAACTTTGGTGCTGCTGCCAGCGCAGCCCAACCTCAACTACCTCTACAGTCAGGGCAGCACCTACGTCTTCCCGCGCGTGGATCATGTGGTCGTCGGCGGATCATTCGAGGAAGGGATTACGACAACCGACTGCGACCGGGCGCTCGCGGCCATGATCCTCCAGCGCGCCGTCGACACGTTCGCCGGAAAACCGATCCACACCTTCGAGGAATATTCCTGGGCACCTCCTTTCAAATAAGAGGCCATCTTCGGAGAAGGCCGGATGCCGACCGCCGCTGAATATATCATCAAGCGTTTGGAGGAGCAGGGCGTCGAAGCGCTGTTCGGAATCCCTGCCGTTTATTGTTCGGAAGTCTTCATGGCGGCGAAGGCAGGAGGCTTTCGCGTCGTGGTCACGGTAAGCGACCTCGAGGCCGGCTATGCCGCCGACGCTTATGCCCGCATTAAGGGTCTCGGCGCCGTATCTGTCGCATATGGCGTTGGCACGCACAGCCTCGTCAATGCAATCGCCGGCGCGTTCGTGGAGCGCAGCCCCGTCGTCGTCATCAACGGCGGTCCCGCCGAAAGCGACGTTGCTTTGCAGAGCAAGGACGGAATCCTCTTCTCGCACTCCATGGGCGCGTCGCATAGCGACCTCCAGACGTTCCGGCAGTTCACGGCTTTCTGCGAACGGGTGACGAACGTCGCTAACATCCCCGCGATGGTGGACCGCGCATTGGTGAGCGCGATCACGCGAAAGCGCCCAAGCTACCTGGAGATTCCGCAGCACCTGCTCAAGGCGACCGTTCCCGCGCCCGCCGGTGCTCTGAACCTTGCGATCCAGCCCGGAGCGGCGACGGCTGCTGCAACCGAGATCCTGGCTAAAATCCACGGCGCCAAGTTCCCGCTGATGATCGTTGGCGAAGAGATCCAGCGTTACCAACTCGGCGCCAAGCTCCTCGCCGTCATCGACAAGCTTGGCATTTCTTGGATGACGACCCTCGTCGCAAAATCGGTCCTTCCCGAATCCCATCCCAAATTCCTCGACGTGTTCAATGGCGAGCGTGCGAGCGCGAAGGTGCGTAAAGCACTGGCTGGCGCCGACTTCATCATCTCCTTGGGGGCCGTGTTCGGCTCGGGTCACGCCAGCGTCGTCCGTCCCAAGCTTCCGCAAATGATCCGGGTGTGGAACGGAGAGCTCCTCAGGGACCAAGCCCCGCCAATCAAGGTGTCGATTTCCCATCTCATCGATGCACTTGGCCAGCAGGCGCTGACTGACCGCGGTGACGCCGCCGAGGACGCTCGCGAGCTGGCCGATGCCAATCAACAGGAATGGTCCGATGAAATGCTTGCCGAGCTCTTCGCGGGTGATGTCGGTGAAGCCGCGTGGGACGGCGATCCCGACGCCCTGACCCAAGCTCCGGCGGGGTCAGGTCGGCCCGCGCCCGTGGCCGCCGGGCTCACCTATGATGAATTGTTCCAGGTGATCGCCGAACCGGCTTTCCTCGACGCCGCCGTGCGAATCATCGTCGACACGCTCCTTGGAGTCTATCCGGCGGCGAACCTCAAGATGCCGAGCCAGAACAGCTTCCTCGTTGGCGGGCTATGGGCAAGCATAGGCCATTCGGTCGGCGCAGCAGTCGGCGCCGCAATCCCGGGCGATAAGCGCCCAGTGGTGATCTGCGGCGACGGCGGCTTTCAGGTCACCGCGCAAGCGCTCTCGACCATGGCGAGGCACAAGCATCCCGCGATCGTTATCGTCGTCGACAACGGGCTTTACGGCTATGAGCAATTCCTGCTCAATAACACCTATTATTCGGATCCGGCAGCCCCGCCCATTTCCTACGCTGTAATCCCGCATTGGGATTACGTCAGCTTCGCAACCGCGCTCGGCGTACCGCTTGCGCTCAACGCGCACACGGTGCCGGCACTTCGGGCGGCCTTGATGCAGGCGAAGGCGAATAACGGCGGGCCGAGCTTGATCCGCGCCGTAGTGCAATCGAAGTCTCTGCCGGCGGAGCTTCACTGACGGGCGCTCCAGGACGGACCGGACAGTCGGGAGGTTGTTGTGTTCGAAACGACATTTTCCGGATACTAGTCGAGTTTGCCAGGGAAGCTCGAAGTCTCGCGCGAACTACGGCGACGGCGGCTTTCAGGTCACCGCGCTGCGGCTGGTATCTAATCACGTGCTCATTCCTCGGCCGCACTAGCAACAATGAGTACAAATCGGATGGCTGCCTGCCGATAAAAGCACCGCGTAAGCACCAGCCGAGAAGGACAGGCTCTCGGCCAACGGCAGCTATGCGCCAATCAGGGTTATTGCTGCGGCATCTAGGCTGCACTCATAAGCGGACCTCCATTCAGTGGCCGTCAAGGTTGGCCAATGTTCGCGAGCGCCTCAGTCTATGGTCGTCGGAAATCGACCGTTGAGCGGCGCCGCGATGTCTAGTTGCGCGGGCGATTGGGCTTGTTCCGCGCCGTGCTTCGGAGCTCCGGCTAAGCATGGCGGTAGATCTGGCCGTCAAGCTTGACACAAGTAAATTTGGAGTTCTGTTTGTCGCTCACGCTCTTTGTTACAGCAGCCGTCAGTAAGGGAAGAACCCGATCTCGAGCTGATTCATGCGGGGGGATGTCAAATGGCGAGGGAACGCGAGACCCGAACTGAACGGGATTTCTGGGGCAACGAGCACGAATATATTTACGAAGACGGGAAGCGGGTTGGAGAGCACAAAATCGAGAGCCGTGGTGGTTTTCTCGGTATCGGCGATGAACCGCAGAAGGTCGAATATGACCTCGACGGCAATGAGCGTGGCTACTCACGTAAAGAACGCCAAGGCGGATTTCTCGGGATCGGCGAAGAAGAAGTTGAGGCGAACTATGACGACAACCGGAGGAGGGCGGGCTATTCTCGCGTCGAGCAGCGAGGTGGGTTCCTCGGGATCGGTACCCATCATGCCCGGATCGGCTATGACGAGGACGGCAATGAGGTAAGCTCGACGCAGTCGGCGCGTCGAGGGGGCTTCCTTGGCATCGGCGAGCGCCGCGCTCGCGTTACGCGCTATCCGAATGAAGACGACGAAACGCAGATCCGTCACGGCTCACCTCGGTCTGGGAACGATTCCGACCTGACGGAAGGGCTAGCAAAGCTCGCGATCGGCCTGTTAGTCGTCTTCTTTGCGATCTTGCTGTTCTTCGCCGTCCTCCTGCCCCTGGCGCTTGTGAACAGCGCTGCGCTCGCTTTGGGGGCGGCGGGGATTTCCGCAACCAAGCGTAAAGCCCTGTTTCTGGTGTCAGCATTCGGCGGAGCTTACGTGCTCTTCGACTACAACGCGGGCTGGCTGACGCACGGTTTGCAACAGACGCTGCCATTCCTGCGGGGACAGGCGGCAGTCTTCGTTTATATCAATGTGTCGGCAGCTCTCGTCTCCGTCTTTGCCTTGCTGCGGCCTCTCATGCAGCAATTCATTCCTCTGCAGGAGGAATATCGTGCCCGGCAGGAGGTTATTTTGGCGGCCGGTCTAGTCGCAGTCGGCTGTGCGATTTTCGCCACGCAAAGATACGCGGACCTCCGTTGGCAGCAAGAACAGCCGGCCGTCGCGAGCACGTCTTTGGTTAGCGATCAGAGGAGTGACCCACCAACCGGTGCTTATCTGCACGACAGCTCCCGGGATCAGAGTGCCCCGGTGCGCCCGCCAGTCTCGCAAAGCCCGACGTCGCAACGTCCAATATCGCAAGCCCCAATCGCGCGAGGCGGAACAAACACGGTGACGGAGAGCACCAGTGCGATCGAGACTCCCCAGCGCCGCGTTGCGGTCTCGTCCGGCGCTATCCCTCGTCACTCGGAGCGGCTGAGACGGAATGGGGCCAGCGAAGCGGCCGCTGCCGAGCCCCCGAAGATTGCTTGCGTCCTTCCTGGCGGGCGGGAAGCGAGGCTGGCGGCCGACCAGTGCGAGAGCGCTGGCGGAATGGAGTACAGATGATGCCGTTTCACAGTTATCTTGCCCTCGCGCTCCTGCTGCCGTCGCTGACCTCACTGCTCAAGCCCGAATCTTCGAACATCATGGGCGCGCGCACAAAAGTCGTGAATGGAATGATCCATTTCGGCAGCACCATTCGGCGCACGTTGCCGGTCTCGAGCGCTCCACTTCCGGCGCCGCTGCATTACGCTGCCGGTAACAACTGCACATTCGAGCTGGTCTGGAGTCGGCCTGGTGCTTCTGAGCTGAACGGACCGATGACGATTAACACCGCGCCGGTTCGAGATCGGGTCGCGATCTCGATAAAAGCCATCGATGCGCAAACATCATTGCTGATCACGCCGAGCGGCAAGGTCACAAACTTCAACAGCGTTGACCCGTTCACCCGGGAACGTATCACGTCTTCGAACCTGTCGGCACTGGCGGAAAGGACCCGAGAAAGGTTACGCCAAATGGATCCGGAAGCGAAGAATCCCGACGTACTTATTGGGCTTCCGATGCTACCCCGTCTGGTTGACAACGACGGACACGTCGGATCGAAAGTAGCCGTCGTTGACAGCGCTAGCGGAGAGTGGGCCACTTATTATTACCAAGGCATGATTCAGTACAAAAGCTGGAATGGTGCCGTATTGGACCTGATCCGAGTCATGGACGTCAAGGGCAAACCGACCAGCGTTCGCTTGGGCTTTTTGGTGGCCGAGTATCGAACAATGATGCCGTTGTTTTTTGTATTCGAGAATGTCGATCAAATGCGAGTACGCGTAACTCAATGTGACCATTGAACGTCCCCAAGCCACTGCCTCGCAATCCGCCGCTTACTCGTCGAGCTGACGGCAACCGCCGTTTGAGAGCCCGTCTAGGGTTCTGGCCACCCGCCCGTGTGGGTTTCCGCGACGTTGCATCCTTACACAGGTCCGGTGGGCGGTAGGGACCATAGCAGCCAAATTGAAGAAGCCCCGGCAGCGCGAGTCGCTCGTATATCGTGGGATGATACGGGGCGCCTGGCGCTTCAAAGCGAGGAGCGACCTTCACATGCGGCGCAGGCGGCGCGGCCACCACCTTAGATGAACTTCATCGCAGCCCCCCATGCGGCCCAGGCGAATCTCGCCCGTATTAAGCATCATAGTCGGATGATGCCCTCGCCCGACTTTCGGAGCAACCGCGCCGACGGCGTGAGTACCTAGTTCATACTGACGCCTCGTCACGTAGGCGTTGGCGAAGACTGATGTCATCGACCCGCAGGAGCTGCGCCTTCGCGTTGAGGCACTATTGCCCACTCCATAGAAGAGCGGCAGTTCCCCGCTGGCCTTCACCGGAAAGCTGCCCGGTAGCTAGCGGCCACAGGCGGTCATTCAGACGCAGCGACACTCGCGCTCCTGCGGCCTTGATCCGCCACGCCGCCGCGCTTAGCGCAAGCCGAGTTGCACAGGAGGTTCGAGTGGAAGACGAGACGCTGATCACGCTCACTGCGGATATTGTCGCGGCGCACGTTGTCAACAACTCCGTCGCCGTTGGCGATATGGGCAATCTGGTGCAACGAGTGCACGCGGCGCTGTCGCAGCTCGGCCAAGCGCCGGAGCCCGCTCCGGCGCAAAAGGAGCCGCGCGTCTCGGTGCGTGCCTCGGTGAAGCCTGACTATATCGTCTGTATGGAATGTGGGAAAAAGCAAAAAACCCTGCGCCGGCATTTGCACACCGCGCACCGCATGACTCCGCAGCAATACCGTGCCGACTATGGGCTCCCCGACAGCTATCCGATGACCGCGCCGAATTATTCCGAGCGCCGCCGCGAAATGGCCAAATCGATCAGCCTTGGGCGCAAGCGCGCCGGCACGACCACCGAGGGCAACGTCCCTCCGGCGCCGCCACCAGCTACTCGGGGCCGGGGCCGCAAAGCGTCTGCCAAATAGCCTGCGCGTCCGAGCCCGCCAACCCTTGCAATGGTCAGCCGCAGGTTCCCCTCGTCGGCGATCAAAAGCTGCCGGGCCGCTAACGGCC
The DNA here is from genome assembly GCA_028293025.1 of Alphaproteobacteria bacterium. Classification (GTDB taxonomy): domain Bacteria; phylum Pseudomonadota; class Alphaproteobacteria; order Sphingomonadales; family Sphingomonadaceae; genus Allosphingosinicella. The sequence continues at coordinate 4,430 of JAQGLF010000374.1, read as the reverse complement.
AAATCCGATCGGCGCTTTAAAAGTCTGATCGACCGGTTGACACCCTACGCCGCAGATTTCCGCCTACGTGTCCCGAGCCGACTGCACTTGGTAATCCTCGGCGATCATCCGCGCGATCGCCTCGAGCAGGACGACCCGAGGGAAATGGTTGCGGCTCGCCACCACCCGCGCGAACGCGGGCGCATAGATTTCGAATGGCATCGCCACCGCCCAGTGATCGGCGTCGAGGTAGCCGAGCACCGTGCTGTGCGGGATGATGCTGTCGGTGAAGATGACGTTGCCGTCGTTGCGCGCATCGGTGCGCGCCAGTGCGTCGTAAGTCGGGCGCAGCGCCGCTGAGATGTTGGCTGCGCGCGTGAACGCCCCAATAGAGTAGAAATGTAGATCGGCCGGCAGCGGGTGCTGCGCCATGAACTTGAGCCGCTCCCGCCGCGTCAGGCTTGTCACTCCGCCGCCGTCGTCGGCCGCGCATCCCGGCACGGAGACGTGGCGTAACGGGCGGTAGATGTCCTCTCCCATGTCTGCGATCGGCGTGCCGGCGACGACCCCGGAGAGCGAAACGATGCTCGATCCCTCGGGCAGCGGCGCGACCGCCTCCTCCCGCGGCGACTTCGACCGCTCCCGCGCGATGAATTCGATGAGATCACTCATCCCCTTCGAATGGCCGATGAGTACGAGCCGCTCATCGGGCGCAAGGGGCTTTCGGGCAAACTCCGCGCGAAGCTGCTCTTCGATCTGAGCCGCGTTCTGCGCGCTGCTGCCGCGCCCCGACACCCTCAAAGCTGCCACGTCGAACCCGAATTGGCCAAGATCATAGCCTGCCCCCGGTCTCGGCTCCACCGCGTCGAGGAACGGCGTCGCGCGGTCCTCGGCACATTGCCCGAAGATTCCCGGCACGATCCGGATCCGCAGCTTGACCGGCGACACGCCGAGCGCGACCGGGCCTCCCCCCGGCGCCGGCTCATTGTCGAGTCGGTGCAGCAGCGAACCGCACGGCCGATCGCGGTAGTACCCGTGCGCAGTATCGATCGCGCAGAGAATCTCGCGAAACCGCCCACGAGCGTCCGTGAGGCCCGCAGCCAGCGCGGTCGTCAGGATCAGCGGCGGCGTGTCGGTGCTGACCTTCAGCGAAGAGCCGCACCCGGCGACCGCCAGCGCAAGAACCGCCGCGGTCACACGTCGAAGGACCAGGCTCACTGGTCCACGGGCTCTGACTTGCCCACGGCGCCGGCTTCGACGGCGGCGGAATAGACCCCGATGCAGTTGAGTTTGTGCGCGTCGTCGCCGGCGTAGTCGCGCAGCTTGGCCCATATCGGCTCCACTTCGCGCAGCTTGAACTTGCGGTAGGCATAGCGGTTCGCAGTGTTCACCCCCAGCGCCGGCCACCCGATCCCGCGATCGATCTCCGTCCACACGGGTTCGCAGTCGCGCACCTCGACGCGCTTGAAATAGATGTCGGCGGGTTTCGTCGGATCGGGATCTAACTGCGCCAGCGTCGCGAAGCTGGTATAATCGGTGGTCGACCCGATGTTCAGCTCGTCAACCGAGAACAAGTCGGTGTCGGCGCACGATCCGCGCAAAAGGCCACAGTTCATCGCGAATCGGTGCGGCTCGTGCACGTAAGTCTGCGTGTGTGTGTGACCCGTCACGACGTAGCCATGCGTCTGGATTGGCACCGCCGGCTCGTGCCCTTCGGTGAAGAGCTCGAGATAGCGCTGGCTCTTGTTCGAAAATTTCCATTTGAGGAGCTGGCTGCGCAGCCCGCCGACATCGTAGTGGCTAAGCGCCACGCGCAGGTCGACGCGCTGCGAGGCGTGCGCGTTGAACCAGCTGGTCTGCGACAAGATCCCGCCCTTGTCGACGAACGTCATCGCGCCGCGCGCGCCTTTCTGCTCGAAGCCGGGAAACAGGGTCACTACGTCGGCCCAGTCGTTGGTGTCGAGCAGCAGAAACTGCGCCGTACGGCCGTCAATCAAAGTGTCAACCGTAGCCGCGAGATAGCAGCCCCGCTTCCTGTCCTGCGCAACCTTAGCCCCGCCGCAATTGCGGCGGATCGCGTCCTCGTTGCCGGCCCAGTTGGATCGATAGGTGCCGGCATTGGGCAGGCCTGCGTTGCGCTGATTAAACATCTCGGCCCACTGCATCGCCTCGAACTTAGTGATGTAGCGGTTGGGCCCGAGCTTTGCCTTGCAGAATCGCTTACGCTGGCCGATTGCCGAGGTGCTGCCGGCGCCGAGAATGTCATGGTTGCCGAGGATGAAATACACGGGAACGTGGTGGGTCAGGCGAAATTCGGCGAGGAGCGAGAGGACGCTAGCTTCATTTGGCACAAGCTCGGCATCGTCGGCAAAGCCGCGCGCGAACTCGTCGTAGCAGCCGTTATTGGCCCCGTCGCCGAGGAAGAAGATCATCTTCGCCCCTTGCGTCACCAACTGCTCGAGGTCGCTGCGCAGCATCGAGCGCGCCGCCCAGTCCAGTGCGGGCGGCCGGATCGCGCCCTGGACCTGCGAATCCTCTATCGGTCCACGATAGCCCCTCACGTGCTTGTTGTTGCTTCGCGTCTGGATCTGGGAATCCGCCACGAAACCTACCCGCAAGCCGCTCTGCGGCAGCGCCTCCCGGTTCGTGACCAACACCAGCGGCCGCGACAGCGGCTGCCACGCCCCCGCCAGGCCGGGCGCCGGACCGGTTCCGCGCGGCGCCCCCGCGTGCGCGGTGCAGCTCAAGCTCGCGGCAAGCACGGCACACAATCCCAAGAACCGCCGAATCATTACGCCCCCCCCCCCAGTTGCAAGCCCTCGTAACTTGGCCATACTTGGTCCTTCCGCACAAGTACTGTTACGCACTATCTTTATTCACCAGTGGCCCGAGTTGCAGCGCGCTCGGGAAAGGTCATCAAGTTATAGCAACCCTGCCGGCAACCGTGTTGAGACTGTGCTGTGCTGACGAAAGGGACTTTTGGGACCGTCGGCCGAACGGTAGCTTCGCACGATCGGCGCTCTCAAAGCGGCCTGTCCGCTAGCGGCCAATTGCGGTCGCCGCGGTGGCGCGATAATCTCCAATCAGAAGGTCAGCTTGCTCCCCGGTCTCGCAAAGTGAGGCGAGGGGGGGCGATTGGTAAGGTCAAACAAGCACGCAGTAATCACTGCGATCCGGTCGTCGTCCGGCGGAGAGTTTGAGCCACTCAAATGCGGACGTCAAAGTCAGCATCTGCCGGTTTGCTGTTTGCGGCCTTGCCGTTTGATCCCGGGAAAGCGAACGATCGCTCCGCCTCATAGGCGAACGAAACCAGGCGGAACCGGTCAGTCACTGACAGGACCAGCTGGCCGATCAAGACGCACGGCCAGTTCGGAAGAGCGCCAAGCTGCGCTGAGTGCCGGCCTTGTGTTCCTGGCGGTGGTACAAAACCGAGAGTCTATCGGGTGTTACGTGAACCTCACGCCGCGAGCTGAGGCGAACTTATCGTATCGGCTTGAAATACAAGATCGTCGGCCAACTCAGCTCGATCGATCAGGTGATTGTTGACGAGCTGCAGCTTTATCGTGAAGTCTGAGACCGCGAAATGTTCCGCCGCCTCCTCCAGACTCTCCTGGCTGAAGTCGCTCGCGAGATAGTCTGCAAGTCGATCGATGGGCGCGAGGAACTCCGCAGCGAACGACCTCTGCACCTTTTGCCGGTAGGTGCCACTGCGGGTCGCAGGACTCAGCAGCTCGGCGTTCCCGTACACGAGGTGATCGCCCAAAAGACGCGCGATGTCGAAGCGGCGGCCACGGGGATTGCGGCTGCGCAGAACGACGACGTCGCCCTCGCTCCTCCCTCCGAGGCCGAAGGAGATCGGGGCGGTATCCGGAGAGTACTCGGCTGAGGAAGGGTCTACCCCCGCGAGCTCGGAGAGGAGTGGGCTGTCCACAACGTCATTTTCGCGGGCGAGGCTGCCGCGCAAGGCGCGCGCGGCGTGGGCCCCACGCATCCACGCCTTCGCGTCCGCAGGAAGGCTATCCGCAATCTGCAGCGTCACCGCATCTCGAATGCTCGCGGAAAAGCCTCGCGTCGCGGCGAGCGTATCGATGTCTGCGCGACTGAGGGCAGGACGCTCACCGCGCCCGTTCGCAGCGAGTTCTTGCATCGCGTCCTCTCCAAGAGCCTCGCCGTCCTCCTCCACTCGTCTTACGAGCTCGTCAGGAGCTTCGCCGGGATCCCAGCCGAGTAGCGCCTCGATCTTGCGGAAGCGGGTCAGCGCCGGATCGGCCAGCTCGGTGCGAAGCGCGTCCCAGATGTCCCGGAGATTGCTTCGCTCAATTTCGCTGTAGCGCAGCTGCTCAAGGACGCGCTCTACGAAATCGGCTACGCCCGCCTCGAAGCCGTTTGCGTCCATAAGGATCGCAGTAGAGGCGATGTACCGAAGCGGCTCGGCCGGCCGCGCCGGCGTC
>JAQGLF010000366.1 GCA_028293025.1 Alphaproteobacteria bacterium | reverse complement strand
TTTGCGTCGACACGGGCCGATGCCTGCTGAAATGGCAGCCGGGAGAGCATGTTGCGGCCGCCATGCTCGATACCTGCGCCCCCGATCCGCGCGAGCCGGGAAAGCCGGGTGCCAACCGGTTCGGCTGGTGCCGGCTTCCGGTCCGGCTGCTCGAGCAGACCGACAAGGGCTGGCGCGAGGCCGGCGAGATGGCGACCGGACAGCTGGCGGCACAATCGTCGGACCCGGCCCTTCGGGCCGCGCGCGCGGCGGCTCTGAAAGGCGAGGTCGAGGTGCGCGAGGCCAAGGTCCGGCAGGTCTATATCGGCGTCCGGCCGGCCGGGAACCCCTATCGCTGAGGATCGAGATCTCCGCCCGGGCTGTGGGCCGGCGCGGAAGCCCGTTCTTGCCGCATCGCAGCACGAATGCTAGCGGCCCCGCATGTCCGTCGACGCCGCCACCGTCCGCCACATCGCCAGGCTCGCCCGCATCGCGGTCAGCGACGCCGAGGTCGCGGCGCTCGCACCCGAGCTCAACAACAACCTCGGCTGGAACGAGCAGCTGCAGGAGGTGGACGTCGCCGGCATCGAGCCGATGACGGCGGTGATCCCGAACGCATTGCGGCTGCGCGACGACCTCGTCACCGACGGCGGCATCCGTGACGACATCCTCGCCAACGCCCCCCTCGCCGAGCACGGCTTCTTCGCGGTGCCGAAGGTGATCGAATGACGGCGAAGGCATCATTGGATCACCCCGGGCTGCGACCCGGGACCCAGGAGCCGAGGGCGTGACCAGCCTCACCGATCTCGGCGTCGCCCGGATCCGCGACGGCGTCCGCGACGGCGCCTTCGCCGCCCGCGAGGTGGCCGAAGCCTTCATCGCCGCGATCGAGCAAGCGCGGGCGCTCAACGCCTTCACCGTCGAGACGCCGGAGCACGCCCTCGCCGCCGCCGACGCCGCCGATGCCGCGCGCGGTTCGGGCGACCTCAAACCGCTCTCCGGCGTGCCGCTCGGCATCAAGGATCTGTTCGCGACCAAGGGCGTCCAGACCACGGCCGGCAGCCGCATCCTTGCAGACTTCAGGCCGACCTACGAATCGACCGTCTCCGGCAACCTCCTCGCCGCCGGCGCCGGCATGCTCGGCAAATTGAACATGGACGAGTTCGCCATGGGCTCGTCGAACGAGACCAGCGCCTGGGGGCCGGTCCTGTCGCCCTGGCGGCGCAGCGACGGCGGCAATGTGCCGCTGACGCCGGGCGGCAGCTCGGGCGGCTCGGCTTCGGCGGTGGCGGCGCGGCTGGCGCCGGGCGTCACCGGCACCGATACCGGCGGCTCGATCCGCCAGCCGGCCGCCTTCACCGGCATCACCGGCATCAAGCCGACCTACGGCCGCTGCTCGCGCTGGGGGATGGTCGCCTTCGCTTCCAGCCTCGATCAGGCCGGGCCGATGGCGCGCAACGTCCGCGACTGCGCGATCATGCTCCAGGCAATGGCCGGCTTCGATCCGAAGGATTCGACCTCGCTCGATCTGCCGGTGCCCGATTGGGAGGCGGCCGTCTCCTCGGACGTTCGCGGCAAGCGGATCGGCATCCCGAAGGAATATCGGATCGACGGCGTCCCGGCCGAGATCGATCGGGTCTGGGAGCACGGCATCGCATTGCTGCGCGACGCCGGCGCCGAGATCGTCGAGGTCTCGCTGCCGCATACAAAATACGCGCTGCCGACCTATTACATCATCGCCCCGGCCGAAGCCTCGTCGAACCTCGCCCGCTATGACGGCGTCCGCTACGGCCGCCGCGTCCAGCCGGAACAGGCCAAAGGCCCTGGTGCCCTCACCGACATGTACGAGGCCACGCGCGCGGCCGGCTTCGGCGCCGAGGTCAAGCGCCGGATCATGATCGGCACCTACGTCCTCTCCGCCGGCTTCTACGATGCCTATTTCAACCAGGCGCAGAAGGTGCGGGCCTTGATCGCGCGCGACTTCGACCGCGCCTGGGAAAGCTGCGACCTCCTGCTGACCCCTACCGCGCCCTCGGCCGCTTTCGCGCTCGGCGAGAAGTCGGCCGACCCGATCGCCATGTATCTGAACGACGTCTTCGCCGTCCCCGCAAGCCTCGCCGGCCTCCCTGCCATCTCGGTCCCGGCCGGCCTCGACGACCAGGGTCTCCCTTTGGGCCTCCAGCTGGTGGGCCGCGCGCTCGACGAGCAGGGGGTGCTGAACGCGGCGCTGGCGTTGGAGGAGCGCGTTGGCTTCACCGCAAGGCCGGAGGCTTGGTGGTGATCGACATGCCCGCAATTGGTTCGCGCAGAGATGCAGAGACGCAGGGAGACCGAGTTTCCCGTCAGTCCGGCGAACGCCGGAGCCTTATCTCCTCGATGGGACGGCGAACGAGATTGAAGCCAGCGCCTCGCGCCGGGCTCTCCTCTGCGTCTCTGCGTCTCTGCGCGAACCCAATCTCCCTGCTTTTCGGGATCGCGCTATGAGCGACTACCGCATCCATGGCGCGACCGGCGAATGGGAGGTGGTGATCGGGCTCGAGGTCCACGCCCAGGTCACCTCGCGCGCCAAGCTCTTCTCCGGCGCGTCGACCGAGTTCGGCGCCGAGCCGAACACGCAGGTCAGCCTGGTCGATGCGGCCATGCCGGGCATGCTGCCGATCCCCAATCGCGAATGCATCGTGCAGGCGGTGCGCACCGGCATGGCGCTGGAGGCGAAGATCAATCCCTGGTCGCGCTTCGACCGGAAGAATTATTTCTACCCGGATCTGCCGCAGGGCTATCAGATCAGCCAGCTCTACCATCCGATCGTCGGCGAGGGCGAGATCGAGATCCTGCTCGACGCGAAGGACGAGACCTCGGCCAAGCGGGTCGGCATCGAGCGCATCCATCTCGAGCAGGATGCCGGCAAGCTGATGCACGACCAGCATCCGAACTTCTCCTATGTCGACCTCAACCGCTCCGGCGTCGCCCTGATGGAGATCGTCTCCAGGCCCGACATGCGCAGCCCCGAGGAGGCCGGCGCCTATATCCGCAAGCTGCGCGCGATCCTGCGCTATGTCGGCAGCTGCGACGGCAATATGGAGCAGGGCAGCATGCGCGCCGACGTCAACGTCAGCGTCCGCAAGCCCGGCGAGGAGCTCGGCACCCGCACCGAGACCAAGAACGTCAATTCGGTCCGCTTCATCATGGCCACGATCGAATATGAAGCCAACCGTCAGGTCGAGTTGCTGGAGAGCGGCGGCAGGATCGTCCAGGAAACGCGGCTGTTCGATCCCGACAAGATCGAGACGCGCCCGCTGCGGTCCAAGGAGGAAGCGCACGATTATCGCTACTTCCCCGATCCGGACCTGCTGCCGCTGGAGTTGACCGAGGCGTTCATCGCCGAGTGCCTCGAAAGCCTGCCCGAACTGCCCGACGCCAAGCGCGCGCGCTATGAGGGACCGCTCGGCCTGCCCGCCTACAATGCCGCGGTGCTGACGGCGGACGTGGAAACCGCGCGCTGGTTCGAGACGATGCTCGCCGAATCGGCGAAGGCGCAGGGCAAGCCCGAAAGCGAACTGGCACGGGC
>JAQGLF010000389.1 GCA_028293025.1 Alphaproteobacteria bacterium | reverse complement strand
AGTGGCGCAGTCTGGTAGCGCACCCGGCTGGGGGCCGGGCGGTCGCAGGTTCAAATCCTGTCTCCCCGATGCGAGAAGGCCCTGGTTCTGCCGGGGCTTTTCTCGTTCTTCTGAGTTGCTCTGAGTTCGGCGGGGTCCAATTTGGGGTCCAAGTTCTCGGGACTGCGGGCCTCGATGGTCTCGAGCCAAGCCGACCGCTTCTCCGTCTACGTTGCCAGGACGATGGAACGACTCTTCAGCGTGGATGTTCTCGATCCGCCGGCCGTCTCGGAGCCGTCCCATGGAGTCGCCAAGAGCCACGGGGTGCACTACACGCCGGTAGGGCTTGCTGACTTCCTTGCGAGACGGGTGGTCGCTCACCTGGGTGGACAAGAGACGGTGATCCTCGATCCTGCCTGTGGGGATGGTGGACTACTGCTCGCCGTCGCTGCGGCCATTGAGCAGACGGGACTCCCAGCGCCTCAGCTCGTTGGCGTAGATCGCGATCCGGATGCGATTGCCGCTGCGGAGATGATGTTGAGCGGGGCCAGGGCGACGGGCATTGAGCTGCGTTGCGGTGATTTCTTGGACATGGCTGACGGCCATGCGGGGCTTCCCATGGCGTATAACGCCATCATCTCCAACCCGCCGTACGTGAGGACTCAGGTGCTCGGTGCGGCGCGTGCCCAAGCTCTCGCGCTGCAGTTTGGGCTGACAGGGCGTGTAGACCTCTACCACGCTTTTGTGGCGGCAATGACAGCGAAGCTCACGACCGGGGGAATCCTTGGGCTGCTGTGCTCTAACCGGTTCATGACAACCAAGGGAGGACACTCACTCCGCTCCCTGCTACTCAGCAACTACAACATCGCCGAGGTCTGGGATCTGGGCGACACAAAGCTGTTTGACGCAGCTGTGCTACCGGCCGTGTTGCTCGGGCGTAAGACGGCAGAAAGCAATGGTGCCGAGGGGCAGTTCGTTCGGGTGTACGCGGAAGAGGGGTCTGCCCCGGCGCCTGAAAGCTCGACTCTCCTAGGGGCGCTAGAAGATGGTCACGACGGTCCGGTGCGGGTGGAAGACCGGCGTTTCAACATCGAACGCGGAAGTCTGATCGAGACCGATCCGGAGCGTCCCTGGCGCCTTACGTCGCCTTCAGGATCTCGATGGTTGGCTGAAGTCGCGCGCAGGTCAGCCGGTCGGCTGGGCGACCTTGGGCCCATTCGTGTCGGAATCAAGACGACCGCTGACAGCGTCTACATACGTCAATCGTGGGATGACTTGCCGGAAGAGTTGCGGCCTGAAGAAGGGTTGCTGCGCCCGCTCCTCACCCATCATGTTGCGGATCGGTGGCAGGCTCGCACATCGCTAGCGAAGGAACGATTCGTTCTCTACACGCACGAGACCCGTGATGGCCGCCGCCAAGCGATCGACGTGTCTAGGTTTCCGCGAGCGCTGAAATACCTCGAGCAGCACCGGGAACGGCTAGAGGGACGCGACTATGTCCGCAAGGCTCGTCGCGAATGGTTCGAGATCTGGGTACCTCAGCAGCCGGCCGATTGGGCGGCCCCCAAGCTCGTCTGGCCGGACATCTCCGAGGACCCGCGCTTCTTCCTAGACGAGACTGGCTCGATTGTGAACGGCGACTGCTACTGGCTCACATGCCCTGAACAATCCGCGGAGCAGATCGCCCTGGCGCTCGCCGTCGCCAACTCATCCTTCGCGCTGCGCTACTACGACATGTGTTGTGGGAACCGCCTCTACGCCGGACGGCGGCGGTTCATCACGCAGTACCTCGAAGAGCTTCCGATTCCGAACGTGAGCGCATCAGAGCTAAGTGACATAACCGGGATGGTCGAGGAACTTCGACGTCCCGACAACCACGGAACCCCGAGCGCTGTGGCGCTTGATGCTGCGCTAGATGCCGCCATCGCTGGGCTCTTTGGGATGGAAGAAATCGAGCGGTAGGCGTAGCTGGAGCTTGCGGTTCTGGACAAGGCCACCGAAGCGCTGAAACTCGTCGAAAAAGTCGGCGCCGGTCGAGGTCACGATGTGTTCGATCTGCATCCCGCTCTCGGTTCGCACCGCGTAGGCGATGAGGTAGCGGACGTCGCAGTGGCGTAGACGGGGCGAGAGCGTGAGGGCCGGTTCCTCGCTATCCGGACTGACCAGACCGAGGTCGATTGTTCCGGCAAGCTGGAGTTTGACCTCCAGCGCTTGGCAGAGAATGTCTGGGAACCGTCCGGTGTCTGCATAGCTGCCGAGTCCGAGAGCCGAGCAGGCAGCCCTGTGGAGTTGCTCGCCACGCTGTCGCTCGCTCGGGGAGTATTCGAGCGAGCCGCCTACGAGCTCCATTAGTCGCGCGTGGAGGCTCGCGACGGTCAGGACTTGTCCCGACGTCGGAGGGCTGACCGGCAGCATGCGGGCGAGGGCACCGGAGCTGAGATCATCGACCGGCGCTAGTTCTGTGACGAAAGGGCGGGTGTCATCGGCTGACACCAATGTGCTCCCCGTTCTCCCTGGTTGCCGGCTGGCCTGGTACTTGCTGGTCAGTGTCCCCGTGTTATCGAAAGCGGCCAGCTCCAGGCCCTCCACCACCCGCACCGCGACGACCCGATTGGCCGCATCGAGACCGAGGACCGCGTAGCGGCGGGTTGGGCTGATCTCGTCATTCCAGACCTGCAGGTTGTTGCTCTGTTGGACGTACACGTCGAGGTCTTGCCCCGGGAAACGCGGCTTTGTCTTGCGCAACGTTTCCGGGATCGGATAGCCCAACGCTTTCGCGACTGCTTGTTTCGCGAGCTTGGCTCGCGTACGGATTGGGGCATCAAAGACCTTTCCGATCAACTCGTGGCTCAGTAGCGCCACAAGTTCGGCCGGCGTGTAGACCGCTTCGGGATGCTCCGTCAGCGGCTCGTATATGTCGCAGCCGAGCTGTGCGACGGCGTGGCGGATCTCGAGCGCATCACGTAAAGGGGAGGACACGGTCCACACGTTCGAGACCGAAGGGCCGGAACCTCTGCATCGTGGGCTCCCCAGAGCCCCGAAGTGGAAGGGAGATAGCGCGCGTGGACCGGCTGTCGCACCAGGGGTGCCAATGTGTGTCCGGTCTACGTGCGCTCGCTGAACTGGCGCGATTGAGGGGGGAGCAAAGGCCTGGTCGCGCGACAGAGAAGGTATGAAGGGTCAGCTTGAGCTGAGTGCTGAGTTGGAGCGTCGGTTCGAGCGTTCCGATCGAGCTGATGGGGCGAAGAAAGAGGAGCGGCTGCTTCTGGCTAGTGAAGTGGCCGATCTGCTCCGAGTCACGAAGGCGTGGGTCTACGCGGAGACGCGCAGCCGGCGACTGCCGCATGTACGGCTGGGCCGCTACGTCCGATATCGCGAGGATGCGATTCGCGAGTGGCTCGCGGCGCAAGAAGCGAAGTCTGCGAGAGGCGTGCTGTGACCGGCACTACGCGACGCGCTTATGGCACTGGGCAGCTCTACGAGAAGCACGGCGCGTGGTACGGCCGCTGGCGCACTAGCGAAGGCCGGCGCCTCAACCGGCGCGTCGGTGAGGTCCGATCGCCGGGTGAATCGGACGGCATGACGCGAGCGATGGCCGAGCGTGAGTTTCGGCGCATCCAGCAGTCGGAGGAGCGATCGCCACGGCCGGCCAGGCCGCGGGAGCGCCGGACCGTCAGCGAAGCGTCGGACTCGCTGCGACGCAAGCTCACGGTCGATGGCGCGAGGCCGACCTACCTCTCGTGCTGCGAGTCGATGCAGCACGTCCACATCGATCCTTCCCTCGGCGATCTTCGTCTGGAGAAGGCGACGCGCGGTGACGTCGAGGACCTGGCGGCGGTGATGCTCGGCAAGGGCCTGTCGCCGAAGACGGTGCGAAACGTCCTGAGCTACTTGCACTCCGTCTTCGAGCACGCGATCGACCTGGGGTGGACCTCGGACAACCCAGTGCGCCGGGCCGCGCGACCGAAGCGGCGGCGAGCCGGTGACGTCAACCCGGACCTGCAGTTCCTCACGCTCGACGAGCTCGATGCGGTAATCCGCGCGATCCCCGACGAGGTCGTCATCCGCGAGCCGGCCCCGACACGTCGCAACCGCCCGGGCCCGGCGCCGCCACCACCACCCGACGTGCTCGGCCCCGTCCTGCGAGTCCTGATCCGCACGGCGGCGTTGACCGGCCTGCGGCGTTCGGAGCTACTCGGTCTGCGCTGGCGCGACGTGGACTGGACGGCTCAGCGCGTTCGTGTCCGCAACGTCTTCGTCCGCGGCGAACACTCCTCGGCCGGCAAGTCCGACCTGTCGACGCGCCGCTCTGTCCCGCTGGCGGACCGGGTCGTCAGCGAGCTCGACGCGTGGTCGCGCCGCACGGTCTTCGCCGCCGAGGACGACCTGGTCTTCGCCCACCCGCAGACCGGCAAGGCGCTCGACGGCAGCAAGATCACCCGCCGCTTCCAGCAGGCGTGCCGCGATGCCGGCGTTCGCGTGATCCGGTTCCACGACCTGCGGCACACGTTCGCGACCCGCCTCGCCGCGTCAGGCCAGCCGCTGCGAACGATTCAGGAGTTCCTTGGCCACGCCGACTCCAAGACGACCCAGATCTTCGCGCACTACGCGCCGAGCGCACGCGAGGTCGAGATGGTCAACGAAGCATTCGCGCCAGACATTCCCGACAGCACCGACCTCGCGGGACCGTTTCCTCGATGAGCGAGCAGCTGCAGCTCACGATCGCCTACGAGGAGCCCGACGACGACGGCTGGATCGTCGCGCGCGTGCTCCAGGTGCCGGGAGCCCTGAGCCAGGGCCGGACGCGAGAGGAGGCCCGAGAGAACGTCATCGACGCTCTCAAGGTTGTCCTCACGCCCGACGACGACGATCCCGCCAAGGCGAACGGCAGCAGCGAACCGCTCAACATCTCTTTCGCCGCTTGAAGCGCCGGGATCTCGAGCGACATCTCCGCGCATACGGAGCCGTCAAGGTCGGCGAGGGCGGCCGCCACTCGAAATGGCGATCGGGCGACGGGGACCGACGGACTGCGGTGCCGCGCCACAACGAGATCGGCCCTGGGCTCGTGCGCGCCATCTGCGACCAGCTGGACGTCGAACGCCCGCGGACCTTCCGCTAATGGAGTCGCGGCTGGCGTTCTAGCCACGCCGGCCGCGACAATCGGCGGCGAATGAAGAATCGCCGCCTGATCGATGCGTTCCAACTCGGCTTCACGCAAGACGAGGTCCCGTTTGCCATCCCGCACCTCGAGGAGGACATACCTCTCTGCGTTGATCCCTTTCTCCTCTGGTCGTCGGGCAACCCTGAGTACCGCGAGCTTCACGCTCAACTTGTCGGATTCCTCGCGCATTTTGGGTCGCTCGTGCTCGGCGGCGAGGAGGTTGAGGCTCAGCAGCTTCTGCTCACGTGCCGGGAGCCGCATGAGCTCGGGCTGGGCTATGCCTCGAACAGCAAGGGCGGGTCGTTCATCGGTCCGAAGACGGCGGCTGCGGCGGCAGAACTCTTCTTGGAGACCCCACAGCTTCAGGCCGCCGCCCCGCGGCACGTTGAGGAACTCGGACTGCTCGTTCCAAACATCGCCGAGGACAGGATCAGCGATCTAACCGTCGGCGTACTTCGTGAGTTCTTTACTCGCTACACCGAGCAGCATGCCGGCTCGCTCGGGATTCCAACGCGAAAGTTCCGAATTCCGGAGGTGTGGGACTCGGAGG
>JAQGLF010000106.1 GCA_028293025.1 Alphaproteobacteria bacterium | reverse complement strand
CGCGACACGACCGGGGGCTTCCTGTTCGGCATCGGACAGGGCCGTCCCGTCGGCTCGATCGCCGACAAGGTGTCGAACTCGCTGATCGATCCCCGGACCGGCAATCCGCAGGTCCTCGGCACCCAATATACCTTCACCAACCCGACCGGCACGGGCACCGTGCTCAACGCGGCCGGCCATCTGTTCGGCCTCGACATTCTGTCGGCGCTCGACCTCGCCGAGAATGACGGACGGGTCCACACGCTCGCCGAGCCGAACCTGACGGCGCTGTCGGGCGAGACGGCGAGCTTCCTCGCCGGCGGCGAATTCCCGATCCCCTTGTCCAACGGACTCAGCGGGACCTCGATCGAATATAAGCAATATGGCGTCAGCCTTGCCTTCACGCCGACCGTGCTCGAAGGCGGGCGGATCTCGCTCAGGGTGCGGCCGGAGGTTTCCGACCTGTCCGACCAGGGCTCGATCCAGCTGAACGGCTTCCGCGTCCCGTCCCTGACCACGCGCCGGGCGGAGACCACGGTCGAGCTCGGCTCCGGCCAGAGCTTCATGATCGGCGGCCTGCTGCGCAATTCGAGCGGCAACACCACCGACAAGGCGCCGTTCCTCGGCAGCCTGCCGATCATCGGCGCCTTGTTCCGGTCGAACAGCTTCCGCCGCGACGAGACGGAGCTGGTGATCGTCGTCACCCCCTATCTGGTGCGGCCGGTCAATGCCGGCGAGATCGCGCTGCCGACCGACGGCTTCCGGGCCGCCGGCACGGCGGAGCGGGTCTTCCTCGGCACCGCCGAGCACCGGACGGGCGAGCCGCGTCCGCGCCCGACCGTCGCCCCCGCCCAGCAATCGGCGCCCGCCGTCGGCAGCATCGACCCCGTGGCGCCCGTTCCCGCTCCCGTGCGGCGGCCGGAGCAGCAGGCGGCGACCAAGCCGTCGCAGCCCTCCGCCAGCCCGGGCTTCAGCTTCTGACGCCGTGATCGATCGAAAGGACATATACTCCATGGCACGCAAGACCTTCGCCAGCCTGATCGCGATCGCAGCCGCCCTTTCGGCGTCGGCCGCCGAAGCGCGCCACCGTTCGGGCGCCCGCAACAACACCAGCGTCGATTCGTACAACCAACCGGTCGTGCAGCGGACCGATTACGTGCTCGACCTGGGCAATCAGGGACCGGGCCTCTCGATGGCCGAACGGGCCCGGCTGCGCGCCTGGTTCAACACGCTCGGCCTCGGCTACGGCGATCGCGTCTGGGTCGACTCCGCTTATGGCGACGATCCCGCCCGCAACGACGTCGCCCGCGTCACCGCCGAATACGGCCTGCTGGTCAATGACGGCGCACCGGTCACGACCGGCGGCCTCCAGCCCGGCTTCCTTCGGGTGATCGTCAGCCGCAGCACGGCCCGCGTGCCGGGCTGCCCGTTCGTCGACGAGCATCAGGGACCGAGCGCGACCTCCGCCAATTACGGCTGCTCGGTCAATTCGAACCTGGCGGCGATGATCGCCGATCCCAACGACCTCGTCCTCGGCCAGGCCGGCAGCGCCGTCCGCGACCCGGCGACCGCCGCCAAGGCGATCAAGGTCTATCGCGACGCCAAGCCGACCGGCAGCAACGGTCTGATTTCCGTGACCACCAGGAGCTCCAACTGATGAACGCTCCCATGAATAACCGGGCCGCAGCCCTGCGCGATCCGTTTTCCGCCTTCGTCGCCGACGAAGCGACGGCCGAAATCCTGCGGCCGATCGTCGTCGAGCACGGCTGGGCCCCGGAAAAGGTCAACAAGGGCGGCCTCAGGAACGCGGTCCAGACCCTGTCGGTCTCCGCGAGCCCCGCCATCCTGTTCGTCGACCTGTCCGAATCCGCCGATCCGCTGAGCGACATCAACGCGCTCGCCGAGGTCTGCGAGCCGGGCACGGTGGTGATCGCCGCCGGCCAGGTCAACGATGTGCGCCTGTATCGCGACCTGCTCGCTTCCGGCCTTCAGGATTATCTGCTGAAGCCGTTCACGCCGGAGCAGCTGCGCGACACCTTCGCTCACGCCCAGCTCACCATCTCCGGACCGCGCATGGCCGAATCGGGCTCCGAGCGGCCGCACGTCATGGTCGGCGTGGTCGGCGTACGCGGCGGCGTCGGCGCTTCGACGATCTCGACCTCGCTCGCCTGGCTGCTCGGCGACAAGGCCGGCCGCTCGACCGCTTTGCTCGATCTTGACGTCCATTTCGGCACGTCCGCGCTCACCCTCGACCTTGAGCCGGGGCGCGGCCTCACCGACGCGATCGAGAATCCGAGCCGCATCGACGGCCTCTTCATCGAGCGCGCGATGGTGCGGGCGAACGAGAAGCTCTGCGTCCTCTCCGCCGAGGCGCCGATGAACCAGCCCTTCCTCACCGACGGCTCGGCCTATTACCAGCTGCAGGAGGAGATGCGGAACGCGTTCGAGAGCACCGTTCTCGATTTGCCGCGCGCGATGCTGGTCCAGCATCCCCACCTCGTCCAGGACGTGCATGTCGCGGTGGTGGTCGTCGAATTCACCCTCGCGGCGACGCGCGATGCGATCCGGATCCTGTCCTGGTTGAAGGCCAATGCGCCGCAGGCCAAGGTGATCGTCGTCGCCAATCGTATTCCGGCGGCCAATCACGAGATCAGCCGCAAGGATTTCGAATCCTCGATCGAGCGCAAGGT
The DNA here is from genome assembly GCA_028293025.1 of Alphaproteobacteria bacterium. Lineage (GTDB taxonomy): Bacteria > Pseudomonadota > Alphaproteobacteria > Sphingomonadales > Sphingomonadaceae > Allosphingosinicella. Next base: position 74 of record JAQGLF010000106.1, on the reverse strand, counting down.
CGATCTGATCGTCCCGGCCGACCCCAAGGTGGCGGCGCAGGCGGCGAAGCTCGGCCAGCCCTTCGCCAAGGTGG
>JAQGLF010000311.1 GCA_028293025.1 Alphaproteobacteria bacterium | reverse complement strand
AGCGGGCCCCGCCATCGCCGACATCCTCACCGGCCGCGTCTCGCCGGGCGGCAAGCTCGCCGTCACCTTCCCGCGCGCGACCGGCGCCGTCCCTTTCTTCTACGACCGGCTGCCGAGCGGCCGCCCCGCCGATCCGGACCAGGCGAAGGACAGCGTCCGCTATCACGATCAGCCGATCACGCAGCTCTTCCCCTTCGGTCACGGCCTCAGCTACGCCCGCTTCGACTATTCCGGCTTCACAATCAGCCGCGCCTCCGTTCCGGCCAACGGAGAGGTGACGATCGGCGTCACGATCCGCAACACCGGCGCGGTGGCGGGCGACGAGGTCGTCCAGCTCTATGCCCACGATCCCGTCGCGAGCGTGTCGCGGCCGCTCCAGGAGCTTCGCGGCTTCCGCCGCGTCGCCCTCGCGCCCGGTGAGGCGAAACGAATCGCCTTCACTCTTCGCCCGGAGCAGCTGGCGATCTGGGATGCGGGCCGCTGGCGGATCGAGCCGGGCACGATCGAGTTGATGATCGGCTCCTCCTCCGCCGACATCCGCGTCCGCAGCGCCTTCCGCATCGCCGCCGCCGGCTGGGGCACCGCCCCCGCCGCGGCGATCGCGACGCCGACGACGGAAGCGCCGGTGCGTTAGGCGCGGACCGCCGCGGTCTAATCCTTCCCGATCTCGCGCCAGCTTTTCTCGCTGACCTCCACCCCATGTTTCTTCGCCGCCGCCTTGATGCGCTTCCAAGCGGCGTCGCGCTCATCGTCGCTCACGCCTTTCACCTGGTTGAAGCGCGCGATCGCGTTGCGGACGTGGCTGGCATTCTCCAGCGGTTCCTTGCGCTCCTTTGGAAATGCGAAGGCGCCTTTGTCCAGCGTGTCGCGCTCTTCGGTGTCCAGCTTCGCCATGTCGAGTTCCTCGTTCCGGGAGAGATGGCAACGCTCGGGCGCCGTGGAGGTTCGACGGGACCGGCGCGGTTGGGGTCGGCAGGCTTTTCTTAACCACGGGTGCGTAGAAGCACGTCCATGTACCCGTTCCGCTACTCGTCCATCTTCCGCTCGCGCTGGATGGCGCTGCTTTGGGCGGCCGGGATCCTCTGGACGGCCTATGACTTCGCCGCGCCCGACGGCGACGCCGCCGGCAACAACCAGCAGGAAGACATGCCGATCAACTCCGCCGACATCGCCGCCATCCAGGCCAATCTCAACCAGCTGGGCAATTGAGGCCCGGAGAGGCTCGCCGACAAGAACCGCCCTCCTTGTCAGGCAGTTCTGCCTGGAGCCTCTTGACGATGGGGCCGATCGTCCCGCACCGATCCGTCGCTGGTTCAGATGTGACAGGGATCCCCAATGAGAAAGATCGTCGCCGCCGCTTTCGTGAGCCTGGACGGCGTGATGCAGGCCCCGGGCGGGCCGGCCGAAGATCCGACGGGCGGCTTCTCCTGCGGCGGCTGGACGGTCCCCTATTGGGACGAGGCGATGGGGCAGTTCATGACCGGCATGTTCTCGGCGCCCTTCGACCTCCTGCTCGGCCGCAAGACCTACGAAATCTTCGCCGCGCACTGGCCGTTCGTCGAGAACGGCGATCCGATCGCGGAGCGGTTCAACGCGGTGACCAAATATGTCGCCACTTCCTCCGCGGAGCCGCTCATCTGGAAGAGCTCGGTCGCCCTGCGCGGCGACGTCGCGGCGGAGGTCGCGCGGCTGAAACAGGAGGACGGGCCGGACCTCCTCACCCAGGGCAGCAGCCTGTTGTTGCAGACCCTCCTCGCGCAGGATCTCATCGACGAATTCCGGCTCTTGACCTTCCCGCTCGTGCTCGGTCAGGGCAAGCGCCTGTTCGGTCCGGAGACGAAGCCGGGCGCGCTCAGGCTCGTCGAAACCAATGTGTCGACGACCGGCGTCACCATGAGCGTTTACGAACCCGCCGGCGCGATCGGCACGGGATCGTTTCAGCTGGAGCATCCCTCCGAGGCCGAGATCGCGCGCCGCGCGCGGATGGAGCGGGAGGGCTGAGCGGCTTTCGGGCGATTCAATTCAATCGCGCACCGCCCTAAGGCGCGCGCGACACGCGCCAGATCGTATTGCCGACGTCGTCCGCCACGAGCAGGGCCCCGGCGCGGTCCACGGTGACGCCGACCGGCCGGCCATGCGCCTTGCCGTCTTTCGTCAGGAAACCGGTCAGGAAATCCTGGGCCATCCCCGAGGGGCGCCCGCCCGCGAAGGGGACGAACACCACCTTGTATCCGTTCAGCTGCTGGCGATCCCAGCTGCCATGTTCGCCGATGAAGGCGCCGCCGCGATAGGCGGGGGGCAGGTTGGCGCCCGTGTAGAAGACGAGGCCGAGCGCGGCGACGTGGCTGCTGAGCGCGTAATCGGGAGTGATCGCCCGCGCCACGAGGTCCGGACGCTGCGGCCGCACGCGCGGATCGAGGTGCCGGCCGTAATAGCTGTACGGCCAGCCGTAAAAGCCCCCGTCGCGCACCGATGTCAGGTAATCCGGCACCAAATTCGGGCCCAGCTCGTCGCGTTCGTTGACGACCACCCACAAAGCGTTCGAGCCCGGATAGAAATTGGGGCTGTTGGCATTGCGCAGGCCCGTCGCGAAGAGGCGGGCGCGGCCGGTCGCCCGATCGACCTCCCACACCGACGCGCGTGCGCGCTCCGCCTCCATGCCGTTCTCGCCCACGTTGCTGTTCGAGCCCACGGTCGCATAGAGCAGCTTGCCGTCGGGGCTCAGCGTCAGGCTCTTGGTCCAGTGATGGTCGATCGGCCCGCCGGGCAGCAGGGTCAGGATCGTGCCCGGGGCGTCGATCCGCGTCTGGCCCGGCACGAAGGGATAGCGGATGATCGCGTTGGTCGCGGCGACGTAGAGGAAGTTGTCGGCGAAGACGATCCCGAACGGCGAGTAGAGATGGTCGAGCAGGACGGTCCTGGCCTCGGGGATGCCGTCCCCGTTCGCGTCGCGAAGCAGGGTGATGCGATTGCTCGGCGCCGCATTTCCGGCGGCGCTCGACGTCGCACGTTTCTCGACCCAGGCGACGATCGGGCTCTTCGGCCGGGTGACCGGCTCGAGATTGGGGCCCTGCGATTCGACGACCAGGATGTCACCATTGGGAAGCACGTAGACGTTGCGCGGATGCTGGAGGTCGCGGGCCAGGGCCTGGACGCGCAGGCCGGGCGGCGCCGTCGGGCTTTCATTCGGGCCCCATCCGATCACCTTCGCCACATGCATCGGCGGCAACAGATATTGATGCGGATCCGGCAGGACCGGATGCGGACCGATCTGCTTGCGCGGATCGAAATCGCGCGAGCCATCGTCGCATCCCGCGGTCGTCGCCAGCAGGCCGAGCGCAGCCAGCACGAAGCTCCGCCGGGGAAGGCGGCTCATCGCGATTGCCCTACGCCGTAGCGAAAGACGAGGCTGCCGCCGAGCCATGCGCTGACGGCCAACAGAACGACGCTGACGATCGACAATGTCAGGCCCGTCGGCACGACCGAGGTCCAGCCGTCGCGGCTGTGGACGAAGGCGTTGAACAGCTCGAGGACATAGACGAGGATGTTGATCAGCATGTGCGGCGTGGCGGGCCGCGCCTGCCGCACCCGGCGATCGCCGAAATAGTCGATCAGCCCGGTGACGGCCGCCGCGCCGCCCATCACCAGGCCGGCCGTGATCAGCCAGATCGAGAAGTTCGCCCATTGGAGGTTCGCCGATTGCGTATAGGCGATGTCGGTGAGCAGCGCGCCGGTGAAGCAGACGATCGGGAAGGGCACCAGCTTCGGATGGATCGGGTGACCGAAGATTCGGGCCGTGGAGCGGGGATAATCACGCCCCTGTTCCGCCTCCGGCCGCGGTGCTGGACTGGCCATGCCGGGGAAGACGATCCGCCGCGAAGGTTGTTCCGGGCTTTCGGCAACGCCGCAGTGCCGGTCATTGGCCGGAAGCCGGCGGGCACAGGCCGGCTTGCCGCATCTTCGTATAGAGTCCCGGCTGCCGGTTCGGCGCCGCCTCCAGGAAGGCGACCACATTCCAGGTTTCCCGGTCGGACATGCTCGCCTCCCAGGCCGGCATCGCCGTCATCTTGACGCCGTGCCGGATGATCCAGAACAGCTCCGCCGGGCGCCAGCGTTGCGGCGCGTCGATGAGATAGGGCGGGTCGGGAGTCATGCCATTGACCCAGGGCTGGCGCGCGACCGACGGAGCGCCGTGGCACATGACGCAATGCGTTTCATAAGCGCAGAAGCCGGCGATGACCTGACCGGCCGTGAACGGCGTCGGCGCCGCGATGTCGCGCGCGTGCAGCTTCACCGAATGCGTCATCGTCGCCTGGGTGATCCAGTAGGTGAGGAGCGAATGCGGCTTCGAGGCGGCGACGTCGAACGCGCCGGACCGGATGAACAGGGCCGCGCAGACCAGAACGAGGCCGAGGCCCAGCGCCCAATCGGCGAGAAGCACTTTCATCCTGTCGGGCAAGCGGCGCACCGTCGCATTCAGCCTCGAATGAGAAACCGAGGGTACAAACCGCGCGCGCGGGTTTCGCGTTCCTCGACGCACGGAAGCGAGGCGGGCACCGAGGAAGGGATCGCCTGTTCCTTCGCTGCCTGTTATGGATGAGAGCAATGGCGGCTCGCGGGCCGGCTGTCGGACAATCGGGGGGAAACGCATGACCGTGGACACGCAGCAGATCGAGCCGCCGACGGCCGGCAAATCCGGCCTGGTCGACCGCGTCAAGCGCATCCTGCTCGAGCCGAAGGCGGAATGGGCGCGCATCGACGTCGAGCAGACGAGTGTCGGCGCCATCTTCCGAAACTGGGTGCTCATCCTCGCGGCGATTCCGGCTCTGGCCGATCTGGTGGGGAGCCTGGCGTTCGGCCACAGCTTCTTCGGAATCACCTATCGCCCGTCGCCCATGCAGGCGGTGGCGAGCGCGATCGTCCGCTATGTGCTGAGCGTCGCCGGCATCTTCCTGCTGGCCTTGCTGATCGACGCGCTGGCGCCGCAGTTCGGCGGAACGCGCAGCCGCCTGCAGGCGGTGAAGGTCGCCGCCTATTCGGCCACCGCGGCCTGGATCGCGGGAATCTTCGGCTTGATCCCTTCGCTGGCGGTGCTGGGCATCGTCGGCCTCTACAGCCTCTATCTGCTCTATCTCGGCCTGCCGCGCCTGATGAAGGTCGCCGAGGACAAGGCGGCGGCTTACACCGCGGTCACCGTCATCGCCGCGCTCGTGCTGGCGCTCGTGGTCGGTCTGGTGGTGGCACCGGTCACCCTGATGATCGCGGGAGGCGCCGGCCCGGTCGCGACGACTCCGGCGGGCACCGTCACCGTCCCGGGCGCCGGCACGCTCGATCTCGGCAAGCTCCAGGAGGTGTCGACGCAGGTCCAATCGGGCAAGCCGCAGGCCGCGCTGGCGCCGGCGAGCCTGCAGGCCCTGCTTCCCGCCAGCCTCGGCGCCTATAAGCGCACCGAGCTTTCCAGCGCCGGCGCCAATGCGGGCGGCCTCGGCGGCTCGGAGGCCGAGGCGCGCTACGAAAATGGCGACAGCCATATCCGCCTCCAGGTCACCGACATGGCCGTCGCCGGCGCCATCGCCGCGCTCGGCAGCGCGCTCAACGTCGAATCGAGCAGCCAGACCGCGAACGGCTATGAGAAGAGCGGCAATGTCGACGGACGCATGACCACCGAGAAATGGAACAACGCCTCGCACGACGGCAGCTACGGCGTCGTCGTCGCCAGCCGCTTCATGGTCGAGGCGGAAGGGAAGGTCGCGAGCGTCGACGCCCTCAAGCAGGCGGTGAACGCCGTCGGCATCGACCGGCTCGAGGCGCTCGCCGCCAAGCATTAGCACCGCGTTCCGCGCACCCGGGGAATCGCGGGCGCGCCCAACAGGCGGCGGCGAGTCACGCCTCTTTGTGGGACGCCCGCACCGGTATCGCAGGAGAAGGTAAATCAAGTTCTGGAAATTGGTTTTGATGACCGGCTCGGCTGTTACGCCGGTCGTTGCGACGGGTCAGACGACAAGCTTGTCGCCACCCGCAACCCCCAAATGCCCCAGGCCCGAAAATCGACAATTCGATTTTTGGGTCGGGCGCTGGAAGGTCGTAAACACCAAGGACCACAGCCCTGCCGGGGAAAGCAGGGTGGAGAGCCTCTATGGCGGCTGCACCTTGCGTGAAAACTGGTCGGAGCCAGGCCTGACCGGCGGGAGCCTCAACACCTTTGTCGTTGGCGATCGGAAGTGGCATCAGACCTGGACGGATTCCGGGGGCAGCTGGCGAGAGTTCGTGGGCGGGATTGTCGACGGAAAGATGATTCTCATCTGGTCTCGCCCGAGTCAGCGGGTTCCGGGTGCGACCGCCCGGGAGCGAATGACCTTTACGCCCAATCCAGACGGTACGGTTCGGCAATATATGGACCAGAGCCTGGACGGGAAGAAATGGGTGGAGGGTTACGATTACACCTACGAGCCCATAAAGTCTCACTGAGGCCCGAGCGACACTCGGAATGTGCTCGATCCGGGCGTCAGACCGAGATCGGCCGGCCTCGCCATTCCGACAGCTAAAATAGCTTCCTCAGCGTGATGGTAACGGTTCTGCCGAGCGGGTCCTGGTAGGCGGCCTGATAGCGATAGGGGACGGTGCCGTTCCCGTCGCGCACTTGCTGGCGCGCGTCCGTGATATTCTCGACATCGAGCCTGAGCTGCAGCTTGCGCGTCCAATCCTCGCGCTGCAGGAGGCTGTGGAGCGGCAGATAACCGCCGATGTTCAGCTTGAAGAGCGACAGGAAACGCAGGTCCGCGGCCGGAACGGCGCCGCGGACGCGCCTCCCAGCGCCGTACCAGCCGTTGAACGTCGCGCCGTAACCCTGATAGCTGATCCCGCCATAGGCATAGCCGAACGCGCGCGGCGTCCAGGTGCCGATCGAGTCTCCTGCCAGAAGGTCCAGCGTCGGCGTATCAGGGCGCAGCTGCAAGCCGTCCTCGAACTTGATGGTCGGACCGATGCCGGCATAATAGCTCGCCTGCGGCGGCGGCGCGGCGGCCCTGGCGCCCGAGGCAGATTGGGGCGGCGTCTTTCCCAGCCTCCCGCTGGCGTTCAGGGTCAGCCGAAGCGAGCGCTGGCGCTCCAGGTAAAAATTGATGGGCCGATAGGTGACCATGACCAATCGGCCCGTGGCATCGCGGGTGAACAGATCCGGGAGGATCGCTTCGGTCTTCGGCATGACCGCGGAGACGGTGCCCACCTGGTTTCGAATCCGCGTCGCTTCATAGGTCGCGCTGAGGCGCAGCTCGCGTTTGGCGAATGGTTTGACGTTCAGTGCGAGCGACTGGACCAGACGGTGTTCGGCAAGAAGATCGGGATTGCCGCTGCGGATCACCGTCACCAGATCGGTGCCGCCGGTCCCGAAATCGAAGACCGGCACGTTGGGTGCCCGGAACCCAGGGATCGATCGCTCCATCATGTCGGGCGCGGCAGCGCTCTTCTTGACGGTCGCGAGCAGCTGCAAGCCGTTGAAGGGAGTCCAGGCGGCGCCATAGGTGGTATCGTGCAGCGGCCCGAACCCGCTGACATGGCGCAGATTGGCCGACGCACTCACCGAAAGGTCGCCAACGAACGGGAGCGCGCGCGCGCGCCGCGAGGTCAGCGGCACGTCGACGGCAATTGAGCCTTCGATCCGGCCGCGGCTCAGCTGAAGATCGAATGGATCGGACCCGCGAGACGAGGAGGCGGTGCTCGATTGGGCCGCCTCGAGGCTGGCGGTGATCGCAATTCGTCCGGCAGGAAGGCGGATCGGCGTGTTGGTGACCACTGCCTTCGTCTCCGCCGTGCGCGTGCGCTGCCGGGTCCGATCGATCAGCCGCGCAGTCAGCAGAGCCGGATCGAGAGGCGCGAAGGGATCGGCTCCGGCCGCGATCGCCGCATCGGCCGCCGTCGGGTCGATGCCCAGTTCGCTGTGGCTGTCGACCTGCTTCTGGTCCAGCGACGCGGTGAGGTCCCATTGCCAGCCGGCGACCGCGCCGCGCAGCGTGGCGCCGGCATGCAAGGTGGTCGTGGTCGCGCGCTGGCGGAGCGGATCGACCTCGGTCAGGTAGCGATTGAGCAGGACGGGTCCGGCAAAGGGTGAAAAGGGATTGGTGTCAGGGACAATCAGCTTGGCACTTCCCGGGCCGCCGAGCCCCCGGTCGCGGCTTTGCTCGGCCGACAAGCTAAGCGATCCCGCGAGCCTCCCGCCGATCCGATCCGCGATCACGGCATCCACCTTCAGCATATCGTTCCGCGGCGCCAGCGTCGCATAGGGCCCCACGTCGAACAGACGCGGACGGTTGGCGCCGGCAGCGAAGCCGGCGAGCGTGTTTCGATCGGGCGGGGCATCGGGCACGGGGGCGATCGTCACCGCCTGCCCGGCCAGGGCCGACAGCGCCGGATCGATCTCTCCGCCGACCAGGCCGGTAACATTGCCGACCGCGTCGAACGGGATGTCGGGATCGGGAAGGATGCGGCGGTCCGACTGATAGAGGGGATCGGTCCGGCGGTATTCGAGGTTCAGACTTAGCCGGCTGTCGTCGCGCAGCCGGGTGATGCCCAAATCGGCCTTTTCCGTCGCGCTCCCCCATCTCGTCGTGCTCCCCGCGCTTGCCTTGGCCTCCACCTGCCGGAAGCGGCGCTTGGTGATGAAGTTCACGACGCGCCGGGTCGGGGGAAAGCCGAACCTGAGCGCGGCCGGCTCGGGGAGGATTTCGATCTTCTCGATCGCTTCGGGAGGCAGCGAGCCGATTTCCTGATAGCCCGATACGCGTTGCGCGTTGAGCAGGAAGATTGGGTCGGCGCCGTCGGCCGATTGTGTCGTGCCGCGGAGCGCCTGCAGGAGCTCCGCCATCGTCGAAGCGCCCGTCGCCTCGATGGCCTCGCGGCCGAGCTCGGTAATCGGCGCGATGTCGGTCACCGCCGATCCGCGGATGCCGACGATGACGATCTCACCGTTGCGATCGTCAGTTTCCCCCCCAGGTTTCGACGCATCGGAACGCTGCCCCGGCGCGGCAGACGCGCAAAGAAGCGCACAGGCCGCGGCCGAGCAATTTAGCGCGCGCTGTGCGAGCAGCCGGCCCCGACGCCCTTCGCGCATAGACTTCCCTTCAATCCCCCAACCAGGTCCACGCAAGGGCTTAACCCGTCGCCGCCTCCGCGACCATTTCCCGAACGCCGGACTGTTGCACATTTGCGATCCAATCGAGCAACGCATCAATCTCAGCGCTGCCATTTGGCCCCGGAGAATGCGAGCACGAAACCGTCGTCCGTGTGCGGACAAATCGTCTCTCGGTCCCCGATTCGGTTCCTGATCGCGACGGAGCCGGGGGGAGGGTGGCCCGTGTCATCGCCATCGTCGTGTCGCGCTGCAGTTTACTCGATCCGCATGCCTTCCACGCCCAGTCGATCCGGCGGAGATCGCGGCTAAGCGCCCAACAGCAGCGGATGCCAGCCAGCACTACCAGGACTTGGAACGGCTCCGCGGGCCTTCGAAACGCACACCCATACGGTGCCCTCTTGACAGAATTTCGTTTCTGATAGAACGTTCACAATTACAGAGATCGCGCCCGAATCGAGGCACGACATGTCCACGGGAGGGGAATAGTGAACGTTCACCGATTCCGCGCACTTGCATTCGGCGCCTCGGCTTTGGCGATGGCCGCCCATCCGGGGCTGGCGCTTGCCCAAGGCGGCTCGTCGAGCTCTTCGGCAAGCGACACTTCGCCCCCAAGCGACAAGGACGATATCGTCGTCACCGGCATCCGGCGCAGCCTTCGCGACTCGATGAACATCAAGCGCAATTCGCAGGGCGTCGTCGACGCGATCAGCGCCGAGGAAATGGGAAAGTTTCCCGACACCAATTTGGCCGAAGCGCTCCAGCGCATCACCGGCGTTTCAATCGATCGCCAGAACGGCGAAGGCTCGACCGTCACCGTCCGCGGCTTCGGGCCGGAATACAACCTCGTCCTGCTCAACGGCCGGCAGATGCCGACCTCGTCGCTTGGCGACGGCGCCAGTCCTCCCTCGTCCCGCTCGTTCGACTTCGGCAATCTCGCCGCGGAGGGCATTGCGTCGGTCGAAGTCTACAAGTCCGGCCATGTCGCGCTTCCGACCGGCGGCATCGGCTCGACCATCAACATCCTGACGCCGCGTCCGCTCGACCGTCCCGGCATGCATGGCAGCCTGTCGGGGAAGGGCGTCCTCGACACGTCGCGCAACGGCGGCGCCAAGGTCACGCCGGAAGTCTCGGGGGTGTTCAGCGACACCTTCGCCGACAACCATGTCGGCATCTTCCTCAGCGGCGCCTATCAGCGGCTCAAGCGCAGCCAGAACCAGGCCAATCTGGGCTGGCGGGACGGCTATCTCGGCTCCGAAAACAATTGGGGCTCGCTGCCGCAGCCGGGCGACCCGCGCTTCGCCAACATCACCAACCGGCCGGGGCCGAACGACGTCTACCAGGTCCAGCAGAATGCGGGTTACGACATCGTCGACACCGACCGCACGCGCATCAACGGACAGGCGGTCCTGCAGATCCGGCCGACCGACAGCCTGGTCGGCTCGGTCGACTATACCTTCTCGCAAAATACCGTGAAGGTGCACGACAGCAGCGTCGGCGTCTGGTTCAACTTCAACGACGTCTCCAGCGCCTGGACCAACGGCCCGGTGGCCGGACCATTGTTCTACGCCGAGCATTTCCAGGCCAATGAAGGCAAGGACCTTGCCTATAGCGGGGCCCTGACCGCCAACCGCAGCATCAACAAATCGATCGGCGCGAACCTCAAATGGACCGGGATCCCCGGCCTCACGGTCGAGCTGGACGGACATCATTCGACCGCCGAATCGAAGCCGGCGAACCAATATGGGAGCAGCGTCTCGGTCGGCACCGCGGTGTTCGGTATCAAGGACCAGAAGATCGACTACTCCCATTATTTCCCGGTGATCTCGGTCAGCATGTATCCCGGTATCGATCCTCTGGACGCCGCCAACATCACGCCCACCGGCAACGCCTTCCGCAACGCCTATTTCAGGGACGAGATCAACCAGGGTCAGTTCAAGGGACGCTATCAGTTCGACAGCTCTTTCCTGGACAGCCTCGACTTCGGCGCCTCCTATGTCGAGAACAAGGTGCGGTCCGCCTACGGCTTCATCCAGCATGACACCTGGGGTGGCTCGCTGCCCGCCAGCCAGACGCCCGACAGCCTGTTCACCCTGGTGTCCATCCCGGACAAGTTCGCCGGCCTCAGCGGCGCCAACGATCCCAATATCATCCCGAAATTCTACACGTTCGACTTCCAGGGCATGGTGGCGCTGCTCGACAAGGCCAACCAGATTTGCGGCGGCACCGGCAATTGCCTCGCGCCCTACACGATCGATCGGCGGATCAGGGAACGCACCTGGGCGCCGTATTTCCAGATCAACTCCAAGTTCAACCTGTTCCACAATCCGGCGAACCTCCATGGCGGCCTGCGCTACGAGCGCACGACCGTAAATTCGACCGCCCTGGTTCCGGTTCCGTCCGGGACCAAATGGGTTGCGGCCAACGAATTCGATCTGATCTTTTCGGGCAAGTCCGACTTCACCACGTTCAACGGCAAATATCACGCCTGGCTGCCCGCGGTAGACTTCGACATGGAGCCGGTCCGCAATGTCAAGCTGCGGGCGTCCTACAGCCACACGCTGACGCGCGCGGACTATGCCAGCCTCCAGGGCGGCCGGACGCTCGACCAGCTTTTCCGTATCGGCGGCGGCACCGGCAGCCAGGGCAATCCCGGCCTGCTGCCCTACAAATCGAAGAATATCGATCTGTCGGCGGAATGGTATTACGGCCCGCTCAGCTATGTCTCGGTCGGATTCTTCGACAAGAGGGTGTCGAACTTCATCTCGCAGGGGCGGGTCACCTCGCCGGCCTTCGGCCTGACCAATCCGGCCTCCGGACCGCGTTTCCAGGCGGCGATCGCCGCGCTCGGGCCCAATGCGAGCACGACCGACATCCGCAATTATATCTTCACGCACTTCCCGGGCTCCGTGAACAGAACCGGGACCGACGCCAACGGCAACATCACCGGCGACATCCTCGGCCTGGCGGAGGACAATCCGCTCAACTTCCTGATCTCGACTCCGGTCAATTCCAGCCAGACGGCGAAGATCCACGGCTGGGAATTCGCCATCCAGCACAATCTCTGGTCCACCGGCTTCGGCGCCATCCTGAACTACACGATCGTTCGCGGCGACGCGAAGTACAACAACGCCTTGCCCTCCACCGTCACTCAGTTCGCGCTGACCGGGCTCAGCGACAGCGCCAACGCGGTCGTTTATTACGACAAGCACGGCATCCAGGCGCGCCTCGCTTACAATTGGCGGGCGGCGTTCCTTGCCGGAACGGGACCCAATCCCTTCTATGTCGAAGCCTATGGGCAGTTCGACGGAAGCGCGAGCTGGGAGTTCCGCAAGGGCCTCACCGTCTTCGTCGAGGGGATCAACCTGACAAATGCCAGTCGGCGCGGCCATTTGAGGAGCAATAACAACGTCTTCTTCGCCGCGCCGGGCGCTGCCCGCTACGACGCCGGCGTCCGCCTCAATTTCTGATCCGGGCTTGATTCGATCCGGCTGATTGCCGAGAGTCACGCCGGCGCGGCCGGGCCGCACTCGGCAATCGGTCCGCTCGAGAAATGGGTGTTGTAATGGATCGGCCGGTGCGGCGCATCGTCATCGTGGGCGGAGGAACCGCAGGATGGCTGGCGGCCGCCACCCTCGCGGCGCGGCTCGGGTCGCGGCCGGCGCCGCCGACCGTCACCCTGATCGAGGCGCCCGACATTCCGGCCATCGGTGTGGGCGAAGGGACTTGGCCGACCTTCCGCGCCACGCTCGCCGATATCGGCATCGACGAGGCCGAGTTTCTTTCCGCCTGCAACGGGTCGTTCAAGCAGGGCTCGCGCTTCGACGGCTGGACCAGCGGCGCTGCCGGCGATTCCTATCTCCACCCGTTCACGCCGCCGCCGTCGGCCGATCCGCGCGACCTCGTCGCGGCCTGGCGGGCAGCCGGCGCGGACCGGCCGTTCGCATCCGTCGTCTCCGCCCAGGCCGAGATTTGTGCGCAGCATCTCGCGCCGAGGCACGCCGCGATGCAGCCTTATGCCGGCGCGCTGAACTATGCCTATCATCTCGATGCCGGCATGCTTGCGGCCCTGCTGAGGCGCCATGCATGCGGGCGGCTGGGCGTGACTCATATCGCCGATCAGGTCGTGGGGGTGGAAGCCGGCGGGAACGGCGACATTGCTGCGGTCGTCACCCGCGGCCATGGCCGCGTCGAGGGCGATCTGTTCCTCGATTGCTCGGGCCATGCGGCCTTGCTGATCGGCGGCCATCTCGGCGTGCCGTGGATCAATCGCAGCGACCTGATGCTCAACGATCGGGCGCTGGCGCTGCAGATCCCGGTCGCGCCCGGCTCTCCCATCGCTTCGCAGACCATCGGCACGGCGCACGAGGCCGGCTGGATCTGGGACATCGGCCTGCCGACGCGGCGCGGGGTGGGCTGCGTCTACGCGTCGCGGTTTCTCGACGACGAAGCGGCCGAGGCCGTCCTTCGCGCCTATCTCGCGCGGACCGCGCCCGAGCTCGATCCCGGCGCGATCGCGCCGCGCCGGCTGGTTTTCCCGACCGGGCATCGTGCCGAATTCTGGCGGGCGAATTGCCTCGCGGTCGGGCTGTCGGCGGGCTTCATCGAGCCGCTCGAAGCCTCGGCAATCGTCACGATCGAGCTGTCGCTGCGCGCGCTCGTCGACAATTTCCCGGCTTCGCGGTCGGCGATGACCCTCCACGCCGCGCGCTTCAACCGCCAATTCGCCGCGCGCTGGGATCGCATCGTCGACTTCCTGAAGCTCCACTATCTCCTCTCGCGGCGCGACGAACCCTATTGGCGCGCGCAGCGCGACCCGGCGACGGTGCCGCCCGGCCTCGCCGAGCTCGTCGCGCTCTGGCGCGACCAGCCGCCATCGGCTTACGACCTGCCCCTTGCCGACGAGATATTTCCGGCCGCAAGCTATCAATATGTGCTCTACGGCATGCGCCCCGAATGGGCCGACAGAGCGGCGCTTCAGGGCGATCCGGAACGAGTCGCCCCGATTTTGAGCCAGATCCGCCAGCGCGCGCGGGCCCTTGCCGCCGCCTTGCCGTCCAACCGGCTCTCCCTTCACATGCTCGCCGCGGACGGCGGCGGCGGCCATGTCGAAGGCGGCCGCGGATGAGCCGTCACGTCGTCGTCGACAGCGCCGCCCACCGCGCGCTGCGCGTCCGTGCCGAGGCATCGGCCGAGCTTGGCGACGCGGTGATGGCGTGCTTTACGATGCCGGCGGAATTCCGCCGCGTGCAGAACGAGTTTCCCATCCTGTTCCGGCGCGATCTCGAAAGCGGGCGCTTCTCCGCCCTCGCCCTGTTCGGCTTTGAGGACGGCGAGAACCTGTTTCTGACCGACCGCCGGTGGGCCGCGCGCTACCGGCCGCTGGCCCTGGCGGTCCAGCCTTTCCTGGTCGGCCGGCCGGCCGACGGGGAAGGTCCGGCCCAGGTTCATATCGACCTCGACCACCCGCGCATCTCGAACGGCGAGGACGGCGTGCGCCTGTTCGACCAGGATGGCGGACCGACGCCTTATCTCGAAGCCGCCACCGGGCAATTGGGCGAGCTCGACGAGGGCCATCGCGGGTCCGCCGACTTCTACGCCGCGATCGAGCGTTTCGAGCTGCTCGAACCCTTCACGCTCGACGTCCAGCTCGACGACGGCGCGCGCCGCTATCTTGCCGGCTTCCACATCGTCGACGAGGCGAAGTTGCGCGCGCTGGACCCGGGCTCGCTCGGCGCGCTGCATGGCGCCGGCCATCTGATGCCTCTGTTCATGGCGATGGCGTCGCTGTCCAATTTGGCCCGGCTGGTCGAGCGCAAGAACCGGGCGATCCGCGGTGGCTGAGGCCGATCCCGGCCTGTTCGGGCCCCTGGCTTCGGTCCCCGAAGCCGCGGCCGCCGATGCCGAGGCCCTCGACCTCCGGCTGAGCGAGGCACGGACGCCTTTCCTCGTGCGGGGGCTGGCCGCCGGCTGGCCCTTGGTCCACGCCGGCCGCGTCTCGGCCGCGGCAGCGCGCGCCTATCTGGTCGAGCATGCGCGCGAGCGGCCGTTCACGGTCAATATCGGCGCGCCGGGCGGCGGCGAGCGCCTGTTCTACGACAGCGCCATGCAGGTCAACTTCCGCATGGCCCAGGGCGCGCTGGCCGACATCCTGGCGGGGATCGATGCCAATGAAGGGATGCCGGATGCGCCGCTGATCTACCTGTCGTCGGTCAACGTGCCGGCCTATTTCGACGGACTCGAGGACGCCAATCCCATGCCGCTGGGCGATCGCGAGCCGATCGTGGGCATCTGGATCGGGACGCGCACGCGGATTGCGGCCCATAACGATTTTCCGAACAATCTCGCCTGTTGCGCGGTCGGCCGGCGGCGCTTCATCCTGTTCCCGCCGGAGCAGTTCGCGAACCTCT
>JAQGLF010000248.1 GCA_028293025.1 Alphaproteobacteria bacterium | reverse complement strand
TCCCCGCCAATCCGAAAGGCCGCAAATGGTCCCGCGCTATTCCCGTCCCGAGATGACCGCGATCTGGACGCCCGAAGCGCGTTTTCGGATCTGGTTCGAGATCGAGGCGCACGCGACCGACGCACTGGCCGAACTCGGCGTGGTGCCGAAGGAAGCGGCAGCGGCGCTTTGGAAATGGTGGAACACCAACCCCGCAATCGATGTCGCGGCGATCGACGCCATCGAGGCGGTGACCAAGCACGACGTCATCGCTTTTCTGACCTGGGTCGCCGAGCAAGTCGGGGACGAGGCGCGCTTCATGCACCAGGGCATGACGTCGAGCGACGTGCTCGACACCTGTCTCGCGGTGCAACTCCGCGACGCGGCCGACCTGCTGATTGCCGATCTCGACGCGCTACTCGCGGTGCTCAGGCGCCGCGCAGAAGAGCACAAGCTCACTCCGACGATCGGCCGTAGCCACGGCATCCACGCCGAGCCGGTGACGTTCGGGCTCAAGCTCGCGCAGGCCTATGCCGAGTTCGACCGCAACCGCGCCCGGCTGGTTGCGGCGCGCGCCGACATCGCGACTTGCGCGATCTCCGGCGCGGTCGGCACCTTCGCCAATATCGACCCTTGGGTGGAGGCGCATGTCGCCGAAAAGCTCGGCCTGACCGTCGAACCCGTCTCGACCCAGGTCATCCCGCGCGACCGCCACGCGATGTTCTTCGCGACGCTCGGCGTGATCGCCGGTTCGATCGAACGGCTCGCGACCGAAATCCGCCATCTGCAGCGCACCGAAGTGCTGGAAGCCGAGGAATATTTCTCGCCCGGCCAGAAGGGCTCGTCGGCGATGCCGCACAAGCGCAACCCGGTGCTGACCGAGAATCTGACCGGCCTCGCCCGCATGGTGCGCGCCTTCGCGATGCCGGCGATGGAGAATGTGGCCTAGTGGCACGAGCGCGACATCAGCCACTCCTCGGTCGAACGCTATATCGGCCCCGATGCGACGGTGACGCTCGATTTCGCCCTCGCCCGCCTCGCCGGCGTGATCGACAAATTGCTGGTCTATCCCGAGCGGATGCAGGCCAATCTCGACCGGATGGGCGGGCTCGTCCATTCGCAGCGCGTGCTGCTGGCGCTGACCCAGGCCGGCGCCAGCCGCGAGGATGCCTATCGCCTCGTCCAGCGCAATGCGATGAAGGTCTGGGAATCGGACGGGCGGCTGTCATTGCTCAAGCTGCTCCAGGCCGATCCCGACGTCACCGGCTTATTGCCGCCGGAGACGATCGGGGAGAGCTTCGACCTCGGCTATCATTTCAAGCATATCGACACGATCTTCGAGAGGGTGTTCGGATGACCGACCTTTCCGCTTTCCCGATCACCCTCCGCTGGCCGGCCGAGCATCCCGACCGGCTTCAGCTCTACTCGCTGAACACGCCGAACGGCGTCAAAGCCTCGATCATGCTGGAGGAGATCGGCCTCCCCTACGAGCCGCATCTGGTCGACATCGGCAAGAACGAGACCTGGACGCCGGAATTCCTTTCGCTGAACCCGAATGGCAAGATCCCGGCGATCGTCGATCCCGACGGGCCCGGCGGGCAGCCGCTCGGCCTGTTCGAATCCGGCGCCATCCTCCTCTATCTCGCCGACAAGACCGGCAAGCTGATCCCCCCCGATCCGGCGCTGCGGTGGCAGACGATCCAGTGGGTGTTCTTCCAAATGGCAGCGATCGGGCCGATGTTCGGCCAGGTCGGTTATTTCAACCGCTTCGCCGGCAAGGAGATCGAGGACAAGCGCCCGCTCCAGCGCTACGTCGCCGAATCGAAGCGGCTGCTCGGCGTGCTGGAGACGAAGCTGGAGGGCCGCGACTGGATCATGGGCGATTACAGCATCGCCGACGTCGCGACGCTCGGCTGGGTGCGCAACCTCGTTACTTTCTACGAAGCGCGGGACCTGGTGGAGTTCGACGGCTTGAAGAACGTCCCGGCCTGGCTGGAGCGCGGCCTCGCCCGGCCGGCGGTGCAGCGGGGGCTGGAGATTCCGAAAAGGGGTTGAGCTGTCTTGATGTTCCCCGGGGAACAAGCAGGGTCTTAGGAGCCGCCTCTACCGCACCGTCGGCCGCGGCTGCTGGCCCGAGGTCGGCCCATCGACCCGTGGCCACCCGCCCCGCCACCCGACACGGTCGAGCAGCATCACGCGCCTTGTGTTGATCTGGTCGCCAGGCTTGGTGCGCGGATGATTTGTATCGACGGCGTGATAGAGCATCCAGAGCGTGCCGCGCGCATCCTCGACGAGGCTGTTATGGCCGGGCGCGAGCCAATGGTCCTTCGCCCCGAGGATGATGCCGTTCGCGTCGCCGAGCGTCTCGAACGGACCCGTCGCGCGGCGCGAACGGGCGGCCATCACCGCATAATGCGCGTTCGGGCCGCAGCAATTGTCGCCGGAATAGAGGAGATAATAATAGCTGCCGTGACGGACCACCCAGGCGCCTTCGACCAGGACCGGGAAGGCGTCCTTCGGCCGCGCCGGCCCGACCAGGTCGATCGCCTTGCTGCCCGGCGCGAAGGAGAGACGGTCCGGAGCGAGCTCGCGCACCCTGATCGGCTCGAAGCCGGAGCCCCAGTAGAGCAATTTCCTGCCGGTCGCAGGGTCGTCATAGGCCATCGGATCGATGTCGACGAAGCCGGCGCCGCATTGGAGCGGGCGGCCGCTGTCGGCGAACGGACCCTGCGGCCGAGGCGAGGTGGCGACGGCAAGGCAGAGGCCGCGCTTGGGGTCGGTCAAAGCGGCATCGGGCCTGGCGGAATAATAGAGATAATAAAGGCGGCCGTGGCGGACGACATGCGGCGCCCAGAAATCCTGGGTCCGGCCCGCCCAGGCAGGCTTCGTCGGCAAGGCATCGCCCAGATGCTCCCAGCCGACGAGGTCGCGGGAGCGGGCGACCTGGATGTTGATCATCCGCCCGTCCCGCTCCGTCTGCGTCGCATAAGCGTAATAGAAGCCGTCCGGAGCCCTCAGCACCGCCGGATCGGGAAAGTCCGCATCGAGCACCGGGTTGGCGAAGGTGCGAGCCGGCGGCGCTTTCGCCGCCGTTGCGCCGGCC
>JAQGLF010000097.1 GCA_028293025.1 Alphaproteobacteria bacterium | reverse complement strand
CCGTCAAAGACGATCCCGCGCCGCAACAGCCGGGTGATCGCCGCTTCCGCCGATTCGAGTTCGAATTCGACCTGGGCGACAAGCCTTGTGTCCGGCTCGAGCCCACCTTCCGCCAGCGCCTCGAGATAGCCGCGGCGACGCTGCTCCGCTTCGGGGTCGCTGCCGCCGATAAAGACGATCGCCTTGCGGCCGAGCCGCGCCAGATGCAGCGTCGCGCGGCGCCCACCGAGCAGATTATCCGAGCCGATCGAGCGGTATTTCTGCCCCGCCACATGCGCGCCCCAGACCACGAAGCGGGCATTGGTTTCGGCGAGCTGGTTGAACTCCTCGTGCAGCATGCTCTGGCCGAGGAAGATCACACCGCTTGCCCGGCTGGTCGTCGTCGCGAGCACGAGATCGTCGAAGCTCTCCGGCGCGACATGGCTGACGGTGAAATCGCAGCTCCGCGCGCGCGCCGCCTCGCCGATGCCGGCGAGCAGTTCGAGGAAGACGGGTTGGGACAGCGGCAGCGGCCGGCCCCGCAGGGGCGGCGTGACGATCACGATCGACCCTTCCGCGCCGAGCGGCGCCGTCGGCATCGAATCCCGGAACGGATAATTGTGATCGCGAGCGAGCGCCCAGATGCGGTGCTTGGTCCGCGTGCTGATCGGCGGCTGATCGTTGAGTGCGCGCGACACGGTCGAGATCGAGACGCCAGCGAGCTTCGCCAGATCCTCGAGGGTCGTTTTCGTGTTGCTGTTATCGGACATAAAGCACAAGCTGAGCGAGGGTCGGACACCGACATAGCGCATCGAAGAGGCGGCTTTGCAAGCGGGCGCGGGGGCGAATCATTCCGGCGGGCAAGCGGCGGGGGCTCCTGCGTCCTCGCGGCTGGCGCTGGCGAGAATGTGCTGCGGCCTGTTCGGCGTCCAGATCGTCTGGGGCCTGCAGAACGCCAATACCAGCCGCATCTTCCAGACCCATGGGGCGAACCTCGCCGAACTGCCGATCCTGTGGATCGCGGCGCCGATCACCGGCCTGCTCGTGCAGCCCGTCATCGGCCATTTCAGCGACCGGACCTGGGGGCCGCTGGGCCGCCGCCGCCCCTATCTGCTCGGCGGCGCCTTGATCAGCGCGGCGGCGCTCGTGCTGATGCCGAACGTGTCGAGTCTCTGGGCCGCGAGCGTGATGCTGTGGCTCCTCACCGCCGCGATCAACGTCGCCATGGAGCCGCTCCGCGCGCTGGTCGCCGATATCGTCCCGGAGAAGCAGCGGACTGCCGCCTTCGCCATGCAGGTGGCCTTTATCGGCGCCGGGGCGGTGTTCGCTTCGTCTCTGCCGTGGATGCTCGCGCATTGGGGCGGCCTCTCCGGCACGGCGGCGCAGGGCGAGGTGCCGGCCTCGGTCCGCGCCGCTTTCTATATCGGCGCCGTCGGCCTGCTTGCGACGGTCGGCCTGACGATCGCGACGACCGCCGAGCCCCCACCCGAAAGCTTCGCGCGCGGGATGGCGCCCGCCGCGCGCGCGGCGGCGGACAGCTGGCAAACGCTCCTGCGCAGCGGTGCCGTTTGGATCGGCGCCGCGCTCATCCTCGCTTTGGTCACCGCCGTCTTCGGCTATCGGCGCGAGCTCTATCTGATCGCAGGGGTGGCGGCCCTGCTCGGTGTCGGCCAGGTCGCCGCGGGTTGGCGAACGCGGCACGGCGCCGGCCTCAGCGGCCCGCTCGAGATCGTCCACGACGTCGTCCACATGCCGGCCGCCATGCGCCGGCTGGCCCTGGTCCAGTTCTTCACCTGGTTCGGCCTCTTCGCCTTGTGGATCTATGCCGTCCCGGCGATCGCCGCGAAGAGCGGCGCCGGCGCCGACCCGGGCAGCGCCGCCTATAATGCGAGCGCCGACTGGGTCGGAATGCTGTTCGCCTTCTACAATGGCGTGGCGGTGGCCGGCGCCTTCATCCTGCCCCGCCTCGTCGCGCTCGTCGGCCGGCGCGAAGCCCATGCGGCCTGCCTGGCGCTCGGCGCGGCGGGGCTGCTGGGCCTGGCGCTGGTGGCGCGTCCGGGCCTGTTGTGGATCCCCGCTCTGGGGCTCGGCTGCGCCTGGGCTTCGATCCTCTCCGCCCCCTATGCCATGGTGGCCAGCGCGGTGCCGGCGACGCGGATCGGCGTCTATATGGGCATCCACAACATGTTCCTGGTGCTGCCGCAGCTGGTCGCCACGGCGCTGCTCGGCTGGATCGTGGATCGGCTGCTGGGCGGTCAGGCCGGATACGCCCTCATGCTCGCGGCCGGCGCCTTTGCGATCGCGGCCTGCGCGGCATTGACCATTCCCGGCCAGGCCGGCCGCCGGCGCCGCGGCGACTGATCCGCCCGGCGGCCGCTTCCGGAACGGCAATTCGCGGGTCCCTCGCATCGCCTCATCCCCTTCGGCCCTAGCCTTATCCTCTCAGCGCAAAAAAAGCAAAAGACTTGTGGAATCGTCCGCGACTCGCGGTGTTGGGAGGGCACTCAAGGCCGTTGCCGAGACCGGTCCAGCTGCAATAGGTTAGAAATAGGCGGCCTAAGCCTTTCTTTATGCACGCCTTCTCCGAGACCCTGAAAAACCGCTTGCGCAACGACCAAAATTACGCAAATTTGCGCAAATGGAATGAGCGCGAACGACTCGCGCATCATCCCCAAAACAAGCCCGAAACGGGCGCCAAGGGAGGATTGCATGACAGGCACGGCATCCGTGGGTCGGCGCGCTTTGCACGGCGGGGTATCATTGCTGGCGCTCGCCGCCATGGGGATGTCCGCAACCGCTTTCGCCCAGGGCAGCGGCGCCGCGCCGCCGCCGCCGCAGCCTGCATCGACCGCGGCTCCGACCGAAATCGCCACCGCCGAGGATTCGTCGAAGGACATCGTCGTCGTCGGCGTGCGCAACGCGCTCGAGACCTCGCAGAACATCAAGAAGAATGCCGACACGGTGGTCGACTCGATCACCGCCACCGACATCGGCGCCTTCCCCGACAAATCGGCCTCCGAAGCGCTGCAGCGCGTCCCCGGCATCACCGTGAACCGGCTCCAGTCCGCCGACGACAGCACCCACCCTTCGGGCGAGCCCACCGGCGTGCTGATCCGCGGCCTGACCCAGGTCCGCACCGAGTTCAACGGCCGCGACAGCTTCTCCGCCGACTCCGCGCGCGGCCTCAACTTCAACGACATCTCGCCGGAGCTGCTCGCCGGCGTCGACGCCTACAAGAACCAGACCGCGGAGATGATCGAGGGCGGCATCGCCGGCACCGTGAACCTGCGCACGCGCCTGCCCTTCGATCACCACGGCCTCGTCGTCACCAGCAATCTGAGGGGCAATTACGGCGATCGCTCGGGCCGCTGGACGCCCGAATTCTCCGTCCTGATCAGCGACACGTTCGACACGTCCATCGGCCGGTTCGGCTTCCTCGCGGATTATGCCTGGAGCCATGTCGTCACGCGCACCGAGAGCGTGATCATGGACAAGATCGACACCTATTGCTCGGCGGGGGCGGTCAATGCGAGCGGCCAGGCGATCCTCGTCAACGGCGCGGTCGGGTGTACCGCCAATCCGTTCGGCGGCAGCAGCTGGGCCTATGCGCCGGACGGCATCCGCTATTCGCAGGTCGACTACGACCGCAAGCGGCACGGGCTCGTGCTCGCCGGCCAATATGTCAACAATTCCAACAGCCTGCGCGCGACGGTGCAATATACCGACTCGCAATATCACAACGCCTGGATCGAGCATGCCAGCCACGCCATCCTCGACGGCAATTATTTCGCGACGCCCTCCTTCTTCCCGCGCGGATCGACCATCGTCGGGCCGGCAACCGGCACGCCCGCTCTGGTCTTCGGCGCGAACGGAATGCTGCAATCGGGCACGCTGACCCAGGGTCACGGCAGCTGGGCCGGATCGTTCAGCAGCCTCCAGGATGCGATCAACACCGGCTCGGCGGTTCCGGGCGTGCCGTTCATCAACAATTGCGGCCCCGGCACGGCCTGCACGACCCTGCGCGACGGCCTCTATTTCCAGAACGAATCGCGCGACTTCGACCATAAGGAAGGCACCAAGGACCTGTCGGCCAACATCCAGTGGGATGCCACCGACCGCCTCCATTTCAACCTGGATGCCCAGCGCGTCACCGCATCGACCTTCAACAACGACATCCTCGTCGCGACCGGTTCGGCGGCCAATTACCAGTATAGCGTCAACAGCGACGGCACGCCGCAGATCACCCTGCTGCCGGGCTCGAATGTGAACTATGCGGCCGGCGGCCTCGCCAATCCGCACAATTACTGGATTCCGTTCATCCAGGGCCATGTCGAGGACAATGACGGGCGCGAAACGGCGCTGCGCGGCGACGCCCAATATGATCTCGACAAGGGCGGCTGGGTCGACTCGCTCAAGGTCGGCGTGCGCTATGCCGACCGCCGCCAGACGGTCCGCTATTCGACCTTCAACTGGACGCCGATCGCCGCCAGCTGGAACTGCAACGGCCCCGGCTTCAACGCCGACAACACGACGGCCGCCCCCTATCCGGCGTGCAACGGGAACGGCACGTTCAAGGGCTATGGCGCCGGCCTGTTCGGGCCGTACGACATTGGCGGCCTCTATGACGGTAAGGTCTATCCCAACGGCTCGCTCGTCTTCGTCAACAACGATGCGCTGACCGATTATGCCCGCCTGATGGCCGGCCTGGCCGGGTCGAAGACCAACCCGCCGCTCGCGCCGGGCTATGTGCCGATCTGCGACCGGACCGAAGCGACGGTGGACGATTGCTTCACGCCTTCGGAGGTGATGCACCTGCGCGAGCGGACGAAGGCGGCCTATGCGATGCTGCGCTTCGGCGGCGACGACAAGACGATCTTCGGCGGCGTCACCGTCGTCGGCAATATCGGCGTCCGCGTGATCCAGACCACCGAGCGCAGCGACGGCAGCGTCTCGTTCCCGAATGCGGCGAACCTCAATCTCCTGCCGGTCTGCGGCACGGCGCTCGGCCCCAACAGCGTCGTCAATCCGCGCTGTTTCCTGACCCCGGCCATCCTCGCTTTCGCCAGCGGCGGAGGCTCGCCGAACACCTATAAGAGCAGCTTCACCAACTGGCTGCCGAGCTTCAACCTCCGGCTCGGACTCGACCGGCAGGATTTCCTTCGCTTCGCCTATTCGCGGGCGCTGGCACGGCCGGATATCGGCCTGCTGCGCAATTTCACCGCGATCAACGCGCCGGCGATCAACACCTCGCCCGATTCGCCCTATGTAATCTACAATTCACCGACGGCCGCCCATGTCGCGGCGAACGTCACCGGCTATAATTTCGTGTTCCAGGCCAATGCGGGCAACGCCGCGCTGAAACCGCTCTTGTCCGATCAGTTCGACATCTCGTTCGAAAGCTATATGGGCCGGAGCTCGTCCTTCACCGTCGACGCCTTTTACAAAAGGCTCA